>NZ_KV840318.1:0-270 GCF_001839185.1 Staphylococcus sp. HMSC65H10
TAAGTCAATCGGATACTCTAACGCAGTTATTAGCGTTAACAATTTAGTTACACTAGCAGGATTACTTTTATCTGATTCATTTTTCGAAAAAACACTGTGAGGTTTAAAGTTCTTTAAGAGTTCTATATTTTTTAATGGATATTTAAAAACCGTAAATGAATTTGCATCTATGTTATTTTCTTTATTATCTAAAACAGTATCCATAATAAGTTTTACTTGGTGAAACCTATTTCCTTTTGCTTTTAATACTGTTACTAAGTATATCTCATC
>NZ_KV840319.1:0-5336 GCF_001839185.1 Staphylococcus sp. HMSC65H10
TCTTCTGATAATGCTTCTGTATTATCTTCTTTTGGTGCAAGTTCTTTATTTGTTGAATTAATTATTTCTTCTGCTTGAGCTTCATTATTAACTCCTAAAAATAAAGTAGCTCCCACTAAAATAGAGGCTGTACCTACTGTGAATTTTCTGATTGAATACTTGTTTAATTTGTTAGGTAAAAAATCTAAACGTTTATTGGATTTTTTCAACAACTTCACTTCCTTTTTCTTTTTTTATGAAGAAGAAGAAAAAGTTCATACAACTTCCTCATCTTAATACCTTTATTATACTTAAAATCTCTATAATAGCCAACCTTTCAAATTATTTAATAAAGTTTCTCGCAATAATATGTTTAATTATTGGTTTATGCTTACACCTTCTTATTTGAGTACTTTATCAAAAACTACACCCACCAATTTTTCGAAGAAATCTTCCAACACATCTTTAAAATTACTTTTGACAACAGCCTTATTAATACCAAGCAAAATTTTATCGATTCAATTCATATTGAAGCTGAAGCCAAAGCATATCAAAAAGAATTAATGATGAAGTAAATTTTCTAAAAAAGCCTATAAAAATAAAATGAAACTGATCCAGAGTTTGGTGATTATGTAAAGATCGAGCGAGAGAAAAGTAATTTTCCCATTTGCTATATGCATATGTCGATAGACACGTTTTTATTTCAGATTCACATGTCACTCCAGGAATTATCCATGATAGTACTCAATTAAAATCTATGTATAGAAATAATGGAGATATTAGGTTTAAATGCGAGATATTTAGCAATTGATTCTAGTTATAAGATTTCAGCTAACGCACACTATCTTATTGAAAAAATTAATGTTACCTGTGATGCCATATACTCGTTTGTAAAAAAAGAAGTGTTCTTCAAAAGTTGTGATTTCATCTACGATGAATATTATCGTAGTTATATCTGTCCTAATGATATTTTTTAACTTGCAAAAGAACAATGACAAATGGGGGGGACAGAATATATATCAAACTCTGACGCATGTCGTGAATACCTGCTATTGAACAAATGCACTGAAAATAAACAATTAAAAAACCAAAAGACACATATGGCAAGATAATTTAGTTATAGTTGAAGATTTAAGTTTAAAGAAGATTTGATGATGTTAAAGAGCAACATGGTATAAAATAAACTCGTTTCCACAGTTTAGAGAAGATGACAATTTATACGATATTTACTTATGTTGCAATGAATTCGAAAAAGGTGGCTATGTCGCTTGTATAAAAGTCCGTGAGGATTTATATTGTAAAAATTTTTATACATGTTTTCGAAAAACTCATAAAAAAGCAAACTACCGTTACAGTTTTTTAACGATAGTTTGTCTATAATCTGAAATCAGTTATTGTTCAGCTGCTTTTTTTAATATTATGTTAACGCTTTTAATTTTTGATAATTAGTGCTAAAATAATATTAAAATAAAAGAATAAAAAAGAACACCAGCACTAATTACTGCGGTCAACAGTAATTAGTCGCTACCGATACCACAACTATCGGCGCACTTTAGGTGTCCTTCTTTCTTATTCATTTGATACCCTTATGTTACAAGAACAAAAGGAAAATTGCAACATAAATGTATCAAAATGAAACTAGAAAGAAGAGATATCGCTCATTGATGCCAACATCTATGAAGAGTGTAAGCCGTGATAATATCGGTTTACACTCTTTTTTGTTCTCTATAAAGGAGAAGGAAAAATTATGGCATATCAATTAGTAAACCTAAAAGAACACGCAACATTCGATTCAATTCAAGCAATGGATAATACAGTAAGACAATACAATGCGCAAATCAACAAAGCACATTATGAAACGCTAAACTTATTAAAACAATACAGCTGCAAAGTTATTGGTGTCTCTCATATTAAAGTTAAGACGATTGCTGATCATCTTGGAAAATCAGTACGTACAATCAAACGTCATATCAAGTTTCTAAAAGAACAAGGTTTCATTTCAGTTATTAATACAATGCGTTCGAAAATCGGAGGCAAAGGTGCTAATGCATATGCAATTAATCCTGTAAAAGTTCAGCAAAAAATTATTAATGTCACGTCGCAAATGTCACGTCGTAAAGTAGATAAAAAACGCAATCAAAGCCAGTCACAGCAAGCATTAGCGTATGTTCAGGTTAAGAAAGAAACTATGTCTTTTATAAAACTATTAAATTCTTTTGTAAGTAACAAGCGTAGAAAAAAACAAATCCAATTAAAATGTACTGAAAATATCAAATATTTCAGAGCTTGTCCTGAAGGTGTACCGTTTGAATTATATCAACGTTACCAACCTTTCTTTAGTGATGCCCAAATTAAGTGCTTATTCAACAACATCTCAGATCAAATCAATTCATATTCTCATATCAACGATGAAGCGTACACTGACATTGTCAATCATACATTGGATTCATTAGTTAAGGCATTAAGAAGCTATCACAGAGGACAAGGTGATAAAATATATAATATCTTTGCGTATGCGGCAGGTACTGCAAAAAAATTAGCAGCTAAATTAGATCACATTAACAAATGGTCTGTAATGTGGGAACACCCTACACAAACAAAACAACATGATAATAATTTCAAAGCAGCAAGTATGCATATGTGGGCGAAAATAGGTATTTTGGATGATAATGGAGTCTCTCATTCTTAACTATAATAATGAGAAGAAAGTCAAATTTTTTAATTTCTTTACCACTATTTGGATTGAGTTTCACTTGAATGATAGAAATTAAATTAAAATAGTTATTTTTTCACCTCATAATAGCAATGTTGCATAGTTTTTGAAATTTTATTTATTTTTATTGACTTTCTTATCATAAATATCTGAATATACATATATCACCATATATTTTTCATATCTATTCTTATAGAGATTATTAAAGGTGATGTAATGAGAGTTTTTAGTAGATCCATCAGCAATAATATAATTTAGATTTTTTCTATATAATTTAACATAAACTGTAATAACTTTAAATTATAGTCTTTATCTTGCTGCTTAACATTGCCATTGTTAGTTGTTGAACAGCTCTTTTGTTTCATGCTCTTTATTATCATGATGCTCTTGCAGAAAATCTGTAGACTTTCTGAGTGTATTTTTTCTGTCTTTTGTAAATCTTTACTAACCCTTAATGTAGAAATAGTTTTGTCTGACAGTTCAAACATGCGTGAATGTGTGATATTTGATGTTTACTGTGGTCAGTTATCTTTCGATTTTTAGGATGTATAGTGCAATGTTACGTATATAGATTTATATTAATCACTTGCTCTTGAAATGTCCTTCAAGATTTATATAAATAATGCACTGTTATTGTTAATCATACATTGACACTCTGATCAAAGTCTTGTGTTATTATCACAGATGACAAAGCAAGACTCTATTAAGAAGTTTCATATTAACCTTACCATTTGATATAAATAGGCGATTGAATCAATTTTCCCAATCTTTGATTAATTGCTGTTTAAATGCTTCGCGTTGCTTTTCAAATTTTATTCGTTCTTCTGGTGTCAATTGTTTATTACGTAATTGTTCAGGATTGTTTAGCCATTTTGGAGTTAATTCTTTACTTGTAATATTATCAGTTGTTTGAACATTATAATTTATTACTTCACTTAATGATTTGATTCCCTTATCAGACCAATTTTGTAAAACTTTAAGCAAGAATACTTTTGGATTTTTTCCATGTTTTGAAGCGTATTGTATTGCATAGTAAATAATAGATTCATCAAATTTCATTAATAATGGGATTAATTCTTTTTGATATGCTGTTGTTATTGGAATATTAAATTCTAAATTAATTTTTCGTAGCCATTTTAATATATTACTACTACTGCTTTCTTTTTTTGTAGTAGTTGTAATATCAGTATCATTAGAGTTAAAATTTTTAACTTCCTTGTTAATACTGGCTTTATCAATATTTTCATCTTGTTGCAATTTATAAATATCGTCATTAGTAACATTAGGTTTCATTAAATAAAGCATGTTAGGTTTATTAAGACCTTGTTTTTTTGCTCTAATAAATTTGCATTTTCTAATTCTTTTTTGATTTTCACTACTTTAGGTTTGCTTACATTTAGAATGTTTTCCAGAGTTTCATTTGTATAAATAAAATAGATTGCATTATCTGCATCAACCCATTTATTTATAATGGACAGTTCTAGTCGATCTCGAAGAATAGCATATGCAATTTTTGCATCATTTGACATTTTTTTATAGGTAGAATTTGTGAAAAAAACTTTAGGTAATTGATAAAAACGTTCTTTATACTGTTCTTCTAAATAGAATTTATTAGACATAATGAAAACCTCTTTCCATTTAATTTTATTGGACAGAGGTAATAAAACTTTTACTACATTTCAATTTTATTTAATAATATTGAGGCTTGCACGTGTGGATTATATTTTATATAATGATAGTACAATTTGAATTAAATAAACGTTGGTAACCGTTTTATTACCTTAAGGACAGCTACTACCAATAGTTGTCCTTTTCTTTGATTATATATTATCATGCAGACTTCATTGCTGTAAATGTTGCCTACCATGTAAAGGGGATATGTAATGATTAAATCATTAGTATATCTGTAATTTTTTAATAGAATTAAGGGCATACTAATAAAATTGTAGAAGAGATTTCTGAAGATATATTTAATAGATATCAAAATTATAGAGGTTCTTCATCTTATAATTTACGTATGATGCTTAAAATAATTCTATATGCATATCGAATTTGCTTTAAAGGACAGTATTAGGTTTATGTGGCTATTTCAAAACAGACACCTAGTTATAAAACTATTAATCGTTTCCGTTCTAATTCTAAAAATAATGAATTAATCAAAAAGTGGTTTACAGAATTCAGAGTTTTTTAGTGACTAACAATTATATAGATGAAGACGTTGTTTACATCGATGTCATAAAAATTGATACTAGTAAGGATACTGGAAAAGAAAAATAATTCGCTCAAAACTTACTCTTTTGAAAAATATAAAAAGGTAATAAGTTAATATAAAGAGAAAAATGTTATGACTGTGTAGGTTGTCCACTTAGAGATGAGTGTATAAATCTAAAAGCCAAATCTAATATCTTAAAAATAATTAGAAGAAATATGGTTTGGGAGTACTATAAGCTTTTCTTGGTAATCTGAAGGTTGATTTGGGTTTTATTTGAGTGCTCCTTACAGACATTCTATTAAAACAGAAGTTGGCATAGCATGTATGGCCGTGAATATTAGGAAATTAGCAGATCTATGAGCTGCTAATTTCTTGTACAAAATAAAAGGCTCTCTGTTAAATAGGACTGGTGAGCTAAAACACAGAGATTAA
>NZ_KV840320.1:0-46818 GCF_001839185.1 Staphylococcus sp. HMSC65H10
TTTATTTTGGACTGTATTTATGTCCCAGCCCCTTAATCATTATTGATATTAAAGTTTTTCTTCGTGTAAGTTTTCGAATTTCAAGACTGGATGTCTAGCTGCCTTAGTCTCATCAAGTCTATCGATTACTGTATTATGAGGTGCTTCAAGCACTTTATCTGGATCTTCTTTTGCTTCTTCAGCGATTTGAATCAATGCATCACAGAAGTAATCTAATGTTTCTTTAGATTCTGTTTCTGTAGGTTCAATCATCATACCTTCTTCCACATTAAGCGGGAAGTAAATTGTAGGTGGATGAACACCGAAGTCTAATAAACGTTTAGCCATATCTAATGTACGAACGCCTTCTTTTTTCTGCTTAGATCCACTTAATACGAATTCGTGTTTACAATATTGGTTATATGGAATTTCAAATGCATCTTTCAGACGTGCTTTAATGTAGTTGGCATTAAGCACTGCTGCTTCTGAAACTTCTTTAAGACCAATGTTACCCATTGTTCTAATATACGTATAAGCACGTAAGTAGATTCCAAAGTTACCGTAGAATGGTTTAACACGACCGATAGAATCTTTAATATCGTTGTCATATTTATAAGTGTCGCCATCTTTGATTACCATTGGTTTTGGTAAGAAGCTAGCAAGTTCTTTTTTAACTCCAACAGGACCTGAACCTGGTCCACCACCGCCGTGAGGCCCAGTGAATGTCTTGTGTAAGTTCAAGTGAACAGCATCAAAGCCCATGTCTCCAGGTCTTACTTTATCCATAATCGCGTTTAAATTTGCGCCATCATAGTATAATAAGCCGCCAGCATCATGAACAATTTTTCCAATTTCCATAATGTTATGTTCAAAGATACCTAAAGTATTAGGGTTTGTTAACATAATTGCTGCTGTATTTTCATTAACAAGAGTTTTTAAATCTTCTACGTCTACTTCGCCGTTTTCATCAGATTTAACTGTAACTGATTTGAAGCCAGCGAAAGCTGCAGAAGCAGGGTTTGTACCATGTGCTGAGTCAGGTACAATGACTTCATCACGGTGACCTTCACCGTTTTTTTCATGATAAGCTTTGAAAATCATTAATGCAGTCCACTCACCATGTGCACCTGCTGCAGGTTGTAATGTTACTTCATCCATGCCTGTAATTTCTTTTAATTCTTCTTGTAAGCTATGAATGATTTCTAAAGAACCTTGAATTTGAGATTCTTCTTGTAATGGATGTGCTTCAGCAAATCCAGGAATACGTGCTACTTTTTCATTGATTTTAGGGTTGTACTTCATTGTACATGAACCTAAAGGATAGAAACCAGTATCTACACCGAAGTTCTTGTTAGATAACTCAGTATAGTGTCTTACTAAGTCTAATTCTGATACTTCAGGGAATTCTGCTTTGTTTTTACGGATGAATTTATCATCTAATAATTCTTCAACTGCATTTGTATCAATCTCTTTTTTCGGAAGAGAGTATGCATATCTTCCTGCTCTTGAACGTTCGAAAATTAATGGACTTGATTTACTGACCATTAATCTCACCCACTTTCTTCACAAAAGTATCAATTTCATCTTTTGTTCTTAATTCAGTGACAGCAACTAGCATTGCATGTCCCATATCGTCATTGATTTCAGTTAAATCGAAACCGCCAATAATGCCCTCTTCTAATAATTGACCATTTACTTCTTTAACAGGTTTGTCCAACTTAATAACGAATTCATTATAAGATGTACCTGGTAATACTTCTACACCTGCTTTTTCAAACTCTTTCTTAGCATAGTTAGCATTTTCAAAGTTTTGTTCAGCAATATCTTGAATACCTTGTTTTCCTAGAGCTGACATAGCAATTGAAGATGCTAGAGCATTTAAAGCTTGGTTTGAACAGATGTTTGAAGTTGCTTTATCACGACGGATATGTTGTTCACGCGCTTGTAGCGTTAATACGAAACCACGGTTTCCATGATCATCATTCGTTTGACCAACTAAGCGACCTGGGATTTTACGCATTAACTTTTTAGTTGTTGCGAAGAAACCACAGTGTGGTCCACCGAATTGACTTGGAATACCAAATGGTTGTGTATCACCTACAACAATATCTGCACCGAATTCACCTGGAGGTGTTAACAAGCCAAGTGAAAGTGGATTTGCGTAGACAATAAATAATGTCTTTTTACTTTTAATAAATGATTTAACTTTTTCTAAATCTTCGATAGAACCATAGAAATTAGGATACTGAACAGCAACAGCTGCTGTATCTTCATCAATAGCTGCATCTAATTTTTCTAAATCAGTTACAGTACCGTCTAGATCAACTTCTACAATTTCATATTCACTTCTAACTTTTGAATATGTGTGAAGTACTTGTAATGCTTGATAATGCAAACCTTTAGATACAACAATCTTATTCTTTTTAGATTGACTTAATGCTAAAATACATGCCTCAGCAAATGCTGTGATTCCATCATACATAGATGAGTTTGCAACATCCATACCTGTTAATTCACAAATTAAAGTTTGGAATTCAAAGATTGCTTGAAGTTCCCCTTGTGAAATTTCTGGTTGGTAAGGCGTATAAGCTGTATAGAATTCTGAACGTGAAATCATAGCATCTACAACAGCTGGTGCATAATGGTCATAAACACCCGCACCTAAGAATGAAGTATGATCTTCTTTTGTAATGTTTTTATTAGCAACTCTGCTAAGACGTTTGAATAAAGTAGTTTCATCTTCTCCATTTGGAATATCTAACTCTCTATCCAATAAAATTTCTTTTGGCACATCTCCAAATAATTCTTCAATTGAGCTTGCGCCGATTGTTTCTAACATTTCTTTTTTGTCTTTTTCAGTTAATGGTATATAACGATGACTCACCACTGCCACCCCTTCATTAAATTATTTACTGATTTGATTTTTCTTGACAATTTTAGCTTTGACTTGACGTTTTCTTACTTGAACGATGACTTCTTTGCCCATTTCGAATTCATCACGGTCAATCATTGCTAATGCAATGCCTTTTCCAGTTGCTGGCGATTGCGTACCAGATGTAACTTGCCCAATTTTGTTACCTTCTAAGTCTAGCACATCATAGCCAGTTCTTGGGATACCTTTTTCGATCATTTCTAAACCAACTGATCTAAGTTTTGCTCCATTTTCTTTTTGATCTTTTAACACGTCTTTACCAATGAAGTCTGCTTCAATCAATGGTTTAGCAGCAAATGCAATACCACCTTCATAAGGTGTGATATCTTCTGATAACTCTTGTCCATGTAGAGGTAAACCTGCCTCTAAACGTAAAGTATCACGTGCACCTAATCCAGCTGGTTTTAAATCAGCATTTTCTAAAAGACCATCCCAAATATCTACGACGTCTTTAGAGTCGCAATAAATTTCAAAACCGTCTTCACCAGTATAACCTGATTGAGATAAGATAACATTTTTTCCAAAGATTTCAACATCTTTTTTGAATTCGAAAGGTTTCATTTCAGAAACATCTACATCAACCAAGCTTGCAACATAGTCGCGTGCTTTTGGTCCTTGAACTGCTAATTGACCGTATTGATCAGAAACATTTTCAACATTTACATCAAATTTGTCTGAGTGAGATTTAATCCACTCATAGTCTTTATCTGTATTTGCAGCATTAACCACTAATAAAAATTTATTATCATCTAATTTATAAGTGATTAAATCATCAATCACGCCGCCTTTTTCATTGCAAAGTGCAGTATATTGCGCTTTGTTATCTGATAATTGATCTGTATCATTTGAAAGCACATATTGAATGAATTCTGATGCTTCTTTGCCTTCAATTAACACTTCGCCCATATGGCTGACATCAAAGATTCCCATAACTTCCCTTACTGCGTTATGTTCTTCTTTGATACTAGAAAATTGAACAGGCATTGCCCATCCACCGAATTCAACAATTTTTGCTCCGCTTTCAATAAAACGGTCGTATAATGGTGTCTTTTTTAAGTCGTTTGACATCTTGCAACCCCCTATATGTGATTAAATATTAAAAACAGGATAGCAAAGCCAATTGCTATCCTGTAGTTACCTTCAGGAATGCGTCACAGTATTATCCTTTTGCCTGAGAGATTCGATATAACATCTTGCACCTTCGGCGATGAATACAAGCTAAAACACAAATAATGTTTTAGATAATTCATTCTCTCCAATACTGATCATTCGCTATAATGATATTCATCAAATTTTGATGTAATAAACTCAAATCATTGTCTGTATCCATTCTGCTGAATGCGATTTCATTATATCGTGAAACCCTTGATAAATACAACCTTTTTAATTCATCGAATGCTTTATTTGCAGCGTTAGGTCGATTACTATCGTTTTTAATTCTATCGTATATAAGTTGAATGCTTGCATCTAACCAAATTATAAATTTATAGTGGGATAAAATTTCCATAGAATCAGGGCTTTCAATCACACCCCCACCAGTAGAAATGATGTCATATTCATTAATAGCTTCCTGTAAATATTGCGTTTCTAATTTCCTGAAGCCACTCTCTCCTTTCAATTCAAAGATTTCAGGGATTGTTTGATGTGTTCGCAATTCGATAAGTTGATCTAAATCAATAAAGCTCTTACCCTCTTTTTCAGCGATATATTTTCCTAATGTTGTTTTGCCCGTTCCCATAAATCCTATAAAAATAATGGGTTCTTTTTTAACTTCCTTGTTTTTCATATTTCTCATCCTTCTCAACAATTTGTTCTAGTTGTTGTTTGTAGTAGATGTTAAGGTTGTGTATTGTCTTTAATTTTAAGCTATATTGATAGCTATAGGAAGTCAAAATAAGAATAAAAATCATAAAAATTATTGTTGTAAACGGTAACAGGTAACCTTTCAGATTATAAGTATAGTACTTTGTAATATTTTTCTTCGTTTTCAATCAGAGTCATTTCCACCTTTAAGTATTTATCGTCAATTTTTGTTACTTTGAAGTCACTTATATCCTGTATCAGCGTTATATTTCCGCGTGAATTTATATTTTTATAAATTTTCCGATTAGAAAAGATATACGCTGTTTGTTTGCTATCTTCTTGTAACGTTATGCGTCTATTACTGACATTGATTTTATCTATTGGTATATGTTTAATCTCTCTAGATATGTCTTGTGCAAAAAATTCATAGTGAATCAAAGATGCATCATCCATGTGTTTATTTAATGTTTTTACAGATTTGAATAAAGGTGGTATTAGACTCATTGTAATTGAAAAAATACATAACGCAAAAATCATTTCGATGAATGTAAAGCCTTTAATTCTTTTTTGATTTAACTTTAAAACAGTAGTGACTATCAGTTTCATTGCTTTTAATACAAATAGATTGTTCAATCTTTTCAATGGTATAATGCTCAAGTTGTATCCCTTGTTGAATTTCATTTATGTTAAAACGATTAATTACCGTTATTAATGTGCGATACATATCTGCTTTTTCAATTTCTTTACGAAACTGTAAATGCTGATTAATTAATACAGGTAAGAAAATTAGAAGTAAAGTAATGATAAGAGAAAACGAAGTCAATGCATCAAGCATAAAAGATCCCTTGATATAATTTTTACTACGATGTCTTTTCAATTCTTAAACTTCCTTTCTCAATATGGAAAATAAAGCGAAATGTTGTTTGATTAAACTTAATGTAAACAGATCCAAACCGATTAAACTCACCTTCTGGACTAATAACAACAATATCCATATTGTTACTTCTTACTATTTCTCCTTTTGTGATTGTTATATAACTTACTTGATGATTTTGATTTATTACTTTGATTCTATTGCTGCCACGATTAAAAAATAGTATAACATCATCATGATTTTTAATAGCAGTAGATTTCATGTATATTATTTGCGCAGCAAGATTTTTAGCTAATAATTCATTTTCCACGTCCTTTAAATGTGTTGGGCTTTTAACATTTAAACTTAGATATGTTAAAAGGCTAATAATCGCAAGAACTAGCAAAGTTTCAATCATAGTAAAAGCTTTCATGACTATTGACTAACGGTAGCTTCGCCGTCGCTGATTGTAATCGTTTTTCCAGATTTACATGTTTTTTGACCTTCTTTTAAAAATCCTTCACTAACTAATTCATCGATTGAAGAAGGCGCTCTATTTTTATTCAGAGTAAAAGCTTCTATTTGGCTATTCACCATTTTTTGTTGTGCTTCACACCCAGTATCTTGAACATGCTTAGATTGTTTAGCGATATTTGGAATAATGAGTATCAATAAAACACTGATAACTAAAAGAACTAAAAGCATTTCTAGTAAAGTAAATGCTCGTAAATATTTATGTTTTAAGTTTTTGACAAGGTTTTTCATAGGTTTCTCCTTCTTTGTTATTTGATGGATTGAAGCATGTCGAACATTGGCAACATAATGACTAGATAAAGTGAGATAATTAGAAATCCTAGCAATAAAAAGATAACTGGTTGAATAAACTTTATTTGTTTGTTCATTTGACGCTCGATTTGACTTAGAAGAATCTGTGCGTAGATGCTTAATTCTATATCAATTTTTCCGCTCTTTTCACCTTGTTCAATAAAATGAATAAGTTCTTCTTGAAAACAACCAACTGCTTGTAAAATTTCAGGTAATCGCATCCCTTTTTCAATATTTTTAATCATGAAATCACCAAGGTAATTTAAAAACAAATCAATCTTCTGTTCTGTGTAAATATTTGATATCTGCTGTAAAACAATACCATTTCGAAAAAACAACGATAATTCATTTGTAATTTGATAAGTTTTAAAGAGCTTGTAGTAGGTGTTGATGAATGGGAGTTTAATAATAAATTTGATACGTTTTTCTATTGGCAGCTTTCTTATATATTGGAATAGAATTAGGAAAATTATTGATAAAAATGCAATAAGGGAAAGAATGATGTGAGGAAAATGTTGGATTGTATAATTGAGTATCTTTAAAAGCGGAGACAATTGAATATCCATTGTGGTATATATTTGTTGGAATTCAGGTAGTATAAAATAATTGATACCAAACAGCATGCACATAAATACACCTATTAGTATCACAGGATATTGAATTGTTTTGATCAAGCGTTGTTTTGATTCGCATTTCTGTTTTAGAAATGTATATGACTCAGTTAAGCTGTCAGACAGTCTTCCGAACTTTTCGGAAAAATATATTTGAGTCACAATAGTTTGAGGATAGTTTAGAAATGAGAGGATAAAATGACAATTCTTACCATCTTTTAAAGATTTTATAATCGTATGGCGCGTTTCTTTATCTTTATAATCAATGTGCATATTCAAGAATTCAAATGATTCTATCAAAGTGAATCCATGATCAAGTAATATTTTCAATCTGTTTAATAATATGAGTTGATCTTTGTCACTTATTTGTTTCTTATTACGAATCTTGGAATTAAGTATATCTTTTAAACACTTCTTCACAAATAACGCCTTCTTTGTTCATCTGACTAAGCACTTTGCTTAATTTTATAAAATGTTTGGGCAGCATATGATTGTTTTTAAAAAAGTATTGAATATCTGATTGATATAATGTCTCATATGCTAGTTCACGGTGTCCTGATTGATTTGTAACTAGCCTTTGATTTGATATTAAGGCTATGGCTTGTTGCGCCTCTTGCGGCGTTATGCCCATTTCTAGTAAACGTAACAAGGCACCCTCGCAATCATTAGAATGTAATGTAGACAACACCAAATGTCCGCTTAATGAGGCTTGAATAACACATTTAGCAATAGATGCTTCACGAATTTCTCCGATAAGGATAATATCTGGATCACATCGTAAAATAGCTTTGAAAGAACTTTCATAGTTGATACCGGCTTTTTCATTTACAGAGATTTGAGTTATCCCAGGAATCCTCTTCTCTACTGGGTCTTCGACTGTAATAATGTTTAGGTTTAATTTTTCTTTCGCAAAAGAAACCATTTCATACATCATAGTACTCTTCCCTGAACCCGTTGGACCTGTAAATAAAATTAAACCTTGTTTTTTATTCATTAAGTGATGAAAGTGTTTTGGACCTTCACATTCAAATTCTTGAGTAAAATACTGTGGGGAAACTCTAATAACGCAGCTTTCCATTCCTAATGAGAGCGGCAAAGTAGATACTCTTAAATTGTAAAGCATTTGATGCTTGAAAGTTGTTTGGCCACTTTGTGCTTGGTGATAAGTAGAAACATCCAAGCCAGATAAGAACTTCATAAAAGTAAGTAACTTCTGATACGTTGTTATCTCAATGGATTCATAATTTAATAACATATCATTAACTCTGAACTTAATAAGTACGGCATGTTCTATTGGTATAAAATGAATGTCTGATACACGTTGTGCGATTGCGTCGATTAAAATTTTTTCAAATAGCCTTTTCATAAAAAATCACCTCCTACATATACAAACGTAGGAGGTGAGAATATTACTTTTAAATTTTAGCCGTGTAGATAAGGATTTAATTGTTCACCTTCTACAGTGGTAGAAGGGCCATGTCCTGGATATAACGGTAGATCATCTTTTATAGTGAAAATTTTATCTTGTATAGAGTCTACTAATGTTTCGTAGTCTCCACGATATAAATCTGTTCTTCCGATACCGTTATTAAATAAAGCATCTCCAACTAATGCGAAATCATCAAAGATAAAAGTGAGCCCTCCTGGTGAATGACCAGGTGTATGCATGACTTCGACATTGAATCCTTCGATATCATGTTTACCTTCATCGAGTGCAATAGGCTTTGCATGACTTGTAATAGGCTTTAAACCATATTGACTGAATTTTTCAGAACCATTTTTTGCAGGTTCAGTAAGAAAATCAAATTCTTCTTTATGAAGATAAACAGGCACATCATAGTGCTCCAAGACTTCGTCTAATGCACCGATATGATCAAAGTGCGCATGAGTTAAAATGATTGCTTTCAACGGTTTGCCAATAGATTTAAGTTTTGAAATAATCTCTTGCCCATCACTTGATGGATCTACAAGTAAAACACTGTCTTCATTTTCTATAAAATAAGTGTTTGTATCCGCTATACCTAAAGTTAAAAATGAAATTTCCATTATTTTTCACCACTATTTTTGTCTAATTGTTTTTGAACAGAGACCAATTTATCATTCATTTTTCTAGATTTGTCTCGACGGTCATCTATTCTTATATTAGTACATACCCTGTCTAGACCTTTATCAAAAGGCAGTTCATGAATTACTTGAACGACATGCAATAAGTCTTTCAAATCACCTTCTATTAGGGTATTCATAGGTGTTAGTTGATAATCAATGATACCTTGTTCTTTGAATTCTTTTAATTTTGTTTGAATTTCTGCAATATATTTACTTACACTTGGACCTTCTGTTCCTACTGGAATTACGACTACGTCTACGATAGCCATTATTCAACACGCTCCTCTTCAATAACATATGTTTTTATTAAACCTGCAGCACCAGTAATGCCGGCATCGTTTCCTAATTGTGCTTTCACAATTTCAGTGCCGTTTTGTGCAGGTGTAAAAGTAAGGTTTCTATATTCAGTTTTAATATTTTCAATTAGAATATCTCCTGCTTCAGACATTCCGCCACCTAAGATAATATATTTCGGGTTGCTCATTACACTGATGATACTGCATGCATAAGCGATATAGTTTGCAACACGTTCAGTAATAAATAAGCAGAACAAATCACCTTTTTTAGAAGCATCGAAAACATCTTTTGCAGTGACTCTATCTTCTTTAATGAGCTCTAAAATCGAAGATTTAATTGTAAGTTTAGGATGATAAAATTTAACTAAGTTAACTACACCTGTTGCTGAAGCAACAGTTTCTAAACAACCATTTTTACCACAATTACAAGCAAACCGTTGATCAAAGTCTACTCTGAAATGACCAATTTCAGCACCAGAACCATTATGACCGTGGACTAACTTACCATTTGAGATAATACCGCCACCTACTCCAGTGCCTAATGTAATGGCTACAACATCATCTGCATCATGACCTGCACCCTTATGTTTTTCACCTAGTGCCGCTGCATTAGCATCGTTGTCAACAAAAATCGGGAAACTTACAAATTGTGAAAGAATCGCTCGCACGTTAACATCCCCAGGCCAGTTTAAATTTACTGCTCCATGAACAATACCTGATTCGAAATCAACAGGTCCTGGTACACCAATTCCCAATCCAATAACATCTTCCATTTTTAGACTTAATTCATTCATTTTTTGTACAAACGCACTGTAAATAGATTTAAGTAAAACGACACCTGATGGATCACTGATATCAGTTTGTATCGACCATTTAGTGATTCTTTCAAGTTTGTTATCAAAAATTCCTAATTTACATGTAGTTCCACCGACATCGGCTGCCAATATTAAATTTCTCATTACTTATTCATCCTTCTTTGATTGATTATTAAGATACACTTGATAAATGCGTCCTTAGAGATAAGTTGATATTCAAATAGCTCTCTAATTTCTTGTTCCATCATTTCATACATGTCGTGTTTATCTTTAAAGTAAATTATAAACCCAAATTGTTTAAGTAACTGTTGTACGTCGTAAAACGTGTTAATTTGACGATTCATTTTGTTTTTCCAACTCTTTTTTTAGATACTTATATTTTTCATTATGAGGATTTGATTTTACTGCAACCTTTATATGTTTAAGTGCCGATTTTTTATCTCCTAATGAACGATTAGCAATTGCTAGTTCATAATTTAGAACGCCAGAGTTAGGGTAATGTTTTAATCCGCGTTCCCATGTTGAAATTCCTTCAGCTTTTGAATCTTTTGTTGCTTTTAACAGACCACTTAAATAATATGTATAATCATCTTCGTAGCCTTTATTCATAGTATGTTTAATAAGCTCTTCAGCTTTGTTGTAATTACCATTGCTCATCTCTTCACTTATTAATTTATCATAAATATTATCCTCTTTAATAGTGAATGTTCTTATTAACAAGATAATCAATAGTAAAATACCGACACCAAGTAAAATCCAAAATAACTTTCGATCTTTATTAAAATAATAACCTATAAAAGTAGCTAGTAATCCGCCAATAAATCCACCTAAATGTGCGTAGATATTTACATTAGCCATAAATAATGAAAATACTGTTAATAACGCTAATACACCAACTAATTGTAATAGCATTTTTGGTGTATATTGTTTACTAAGATACATAATTGCGAATAGACTGCCGATCAAACCGAAAATTGCACCACTAGCACCTACTGAAATCGAGTTTGTGTCCAGTGCTAAAGATACAATGTTACCAAAGATACCAGAGACGAAATAAATCCCTAGCATTTTCCAATGACCAGCAATGGCTTCAACAAGTTTTCCGAAGATAAACAATGAAAGCATATTCATCAATATATGTTCAAAGTTAAAATGAATGAACATAGATGAGATTAAACGGTATATCTCTCCATGCACTACATTAAAATGAACTAAACCGCCCCAATCTAATAAACTTCTGTTTGTAAATGCATTGATGATCAAAAACATAAACAGCCAAATTATTATATTAATAGCAATAAGCGAGTATGTGACTGGAGCAAATTTCAACATATATTTTTCTATAGGATTGTTACTATAAAGTCGTTTCTTGTAGTAGAGTGATGTTTTATCATTTTGACGCGAATAAAGCTTAGCTATAATAGGGTTCGGCAAAGTTTTTAATAAATCTTGTTGGTTTCGAATGACATTAAAATTCATGTGAATAGGATGAACTTCATTCAAGTTCTCATAAGTGAAGATTTTTTCAGTTAAATAATTGAAAGTCACATATTTTGGAATGAATCCTGTGTATTCACTTATTTCGTTTTGATGTTCTAAAACTCTGCTTTTGTCAAAACGTATTTCTTGCGAGCTGCTTACTCCAATTTTAACAATAATAAGTTTTTTCTTATTTTTATTGGATAGCCAAACTTCTGTATCATTCTTACTGATATGTGCGATTTCGTAGTTGAAGTATTTAACATAATAATAAATTAATTTCCAAAATTGTTTTTCTATATTCATGGTGCCTCCAGTTTAACTAGTTTTAGCAATGATCAGACGTTCAACGACTTCATCATGTGCTTCTGGTTTAAATGTATTATCAATTTGTGTATCATACACTAGGCTTATTGTTTCTGTACGATGTTGATTTAAAAACTTATCGAAATAACCCCCACCATAGCCGATTCTATAGCCTTCTTGGTTAAAAACAACGCCTGGTACAATTAATAAATCTAATGAATTTGTGCGCTCTGTATCAGCATCAACGTATTGGATACCTTTTTCATCCGTGCTTAATTGGTTTAAATCATTTAGTCTTTGGAATGTCATACGTTTAGTTTCATAATCAGTTGCTGGTACAAAAGGGATTTTTCCTTGACTGATGATTTCTTTAATAATCGGAAATGTATTAACCTCATGTTCCATAGACAATACAATGCCAACCGTTTTTGCGTTTCTAAAAGCGTCAGTCTTTAATAATTGTTCTTTTAACCATTGATCAGCTTTTTCTTTGTTGAGATTGTTAATATTTTTCATCTTCTGCAAAACTTGTTTGCGAAGTTCAGATTTTTTCATGATAACACCCCAATATTTTCTATTTGAATTAATATTTTCATTATAACGTTTATCTGCATAAGTGTCATTAGACTTAATATTTGAAGGTATATAGAAACAAAAAAGCTGATACTCGATGAGTGAGTATCAGCTGAAAAATTATGATTTTGATGATTTCTTTTCTTTACCGAAATAATAATTGATAATGTCGCGACCTAAATCTCCACCTTGTAACCATGGTTCTGGAACGGGTTGATTAGTATAGACAATTGAGAAAGCTAATTTAGGATTATCTTTAGGAGCATAACCGATATAAGTTGAGTTAACTCTTGGCTTTCCGTCTTGGAATACTTCTGCTGTTCCTGTTTTACCAGCAGATGGTACGACTGTGTCATGGAAACTCTTATATCCAGTACCTGGTTCCTTATTAAATGCCATATCAAACCCTTTTTGAACTTGTTTAATTTCATCAGGTGAGTTGTTAAGACGATTCAATACATTACCGCGTATTTTATGTTTAACCGGTCCTAAACTATCTTTATCTGTTGCTTTTCTGATTTCAAGACCAACGTGTGGTGTAATTCTATAACCGTTATTCGCAATCGTAGAAACATATTGTGATAATTGTAATGGAGAGTACGTATCATACTGACCAATCGCAAGGTCTAAGTAGTTACCGCTGTTTGAATCTAATTTCTCTATTTGACCTGCAACTTCATTAGGCAAGTCAATTCCTGTTTTAACACCTAAACCTACTTGATTTAGTCCTTTACGTAACTTTTGACCTGCATCTCTAATATCGTTTGGTAATGCCATATTATAATGATATGGATCTTTCGCTAGTTTTAAAGCTGTTTTAAACATATATACGTTTGATGAATGCATTAATGCCTCTTTATCGTTAATATCTACTTTTCCATTTTGGTTGAAGTAAGAACGTTTTGTAAGCCCACCTTGGAAATGTAGAGGTTCATCAATCATATGTTCTCCTACATGTATGGCTTTGTTTTGATAACCTGCTAATAAAGTTCCACCTTTAACAGATGAACCAACCGTATATTGAGAAGTAAAGTTACCAATATCATAATCTGTCATGGAACCATCTGGCTTAATTTGCTTACCAGCCATAGCCAAGATATCTCCATTATTTGGATCTTGCACTACAATGAATGCATTATCCATGTTCTTAGCACCTTCACCACGAAGTTTATTAATTTGATGTTCTAAAGATTCTTCTACTTTCTTTTGTAAGTCAATATCTATTGAAAGTACTAAATCATCTCCACGTGAACCTGGATTAACTACTTCTGCATTCGTTATTTCTCCTGATTTATCAGTTGTGTATTTCATTTCTTTCTTTTTACCACGTAATACATTTTCATATTGATACTCTAAATATGATTTACCAACTCTATCATTTCTTGAATAGCCTCTTGATAAATAGTAATCAGTTAGTTCTTTTGGTATACCTTCTTCTGATGTTGAAACACTTCCGAATAAACCTCTGAGTACATCTCCATAAGGATATTTACGATCCCAATCCATAGATGTATTTACACCTGGTAATTTTGAAAGTTGTTGTGACACAGCAGCATATTCTTTATTGCTGACATCATCCTTTTTAATAGTTTGAGGATTTAGTGTTGAACCTGACATCATTTCACGATAAATTGCTAATACTTGTAAGTCTTTGTCAGATAAATCATCAAGTTGTTTTTGCTTGATTTTATTATGCAATTCTTCATCGTACTGTTCTTGTGAAATTTTCCCTTCACTAAGCATCTTATCTTCTTTTTTCATCATGTCTGAAACTTTATCAGGATGTAATTGAATCCAGAAGTCTTGTTTATCTCTTTTGGTAATACGATCAGTATCCATTTTTATTAATTTAGATAAGCGTTCTGCTACGTTGAGTATATCTTTTTGTGAAGTCTTTCTACCTCTAGTATATGTAATAGACTTTTTAGAAGCATTATCAACAAGAATTTTACCATTACGATCTAAAATTCTTCCTCTTGGGACAGATTCATTTACCGTAATATTTTCATCATTTTTAATGAGTTGCTTGTAATGAGAACCTTGTGCAATTTGTAAGTAACCCAATCGTAAAACAATGATTACAAATACTACGACAACGAGACCGAAGAAGAATCCGATTCGTTTATCCATCAGATTCCTGATTTTTTCATCATTCGTTTTTTCCTTTAATCTTTTTAGCAATACAACCTACCTCAATTCAACAGTTCTCTAAACAAATGATATATGAAATCGGAACTTTTTTCTATAATTTGCATAGAAAACCAAACATAAATTTAAGATTTCTTCGTAAAAGAAGTGAAAATCAAATGAAACAATAAAAAAACAGCAATTGGATAACCAATTGCTGTTAAAGTTATAATTTAACTTTTCGTGGGTATTAAGATTATTTAGTTGCAGCGTTGTATAGCTCGTCAACTTTTTCCCAGTTAACAACGTTCCAGAATGCATTGATATAATCTGGACGTTTGTTTTGATATTTAAGATAGTAAGCATGTTCCCAAACGTCTAAGCCTAGGATAGGAGTTTTGCCTTCAGTAATTGGGTTGTCTTGGTTTGCTGTAGTAACGATTTCTAATTTACCGTCTTTATCTACTACTAGCCAAGCCCAACCTGAACCAAATTGTCCAGCAGCTTTTTTAGCAAATTCGTCTTTGAATTCGTCTAAAGAACCCCATTGTTCTTTAATTTTATCAACTACTGTACCTTTCTCTTCAGAGTTAGGTGAAAGGATTTGCCAGAATAATGAGTGGTTTAAGTGTCCACCACCATTATTACGGACTGCAGTTTGGATGTCAGATGGTACACTATCTAAGTTAGCAACAATTTCTTCGATTGATTTGTTTTCTAAATCAGTTCCTTCGATTGCTGCGTTTAATTTTGTAACATAAGTGTTATGGTGTTTGTCATGGTGAATTTCCATCGTTTCTTTATCGATGTGTGGTTCCAATGCATCAAACTCATATGGTAAATTTGGTAATTCAAAAGCCATAAATAATCATCCTCCTAAATTGTTTTCATATTTACTATATCAAGTCGTTAGATACCTTACAATTTTTATGCTTATAAAATAATGAAGTATCTAATTAATATGAACTCTTTCCTCTATATGTTTATCCTGAAAGTAAAGAGTTAAACATTATAAACTGATATAGTTACTAAATTTAATGGTTACTGACATTTTTCACAAATGCCATAAACTTCAAGCTTGTGTGTGTGAATTGTAACATTAGGAAGTTGTTTCCTAATTGCGTCCATCGGACAGTAGTCAATTACTTTCGTGTCTCCGCAAATTTCACAAATGAAATGATGATGGTGGTGATGTGTACAAGCAATTCTAAATTTCATTTCACCATCTAGTTCAGTATTTTCGATAATTCCTAAATCTTTAAACAAATACAAATTTCTATAAATTGTATCGAAAGATATTCCAGGATATGCAGTATCCATAGTTTGTTGGATTGTTTTCGCACTTACATATTTGTTTTCCTTCACGAAAATATCGATAATCTTTTTTCGTTTATCTGTATATTTATGACCGTTATCTTTTAATAATTTGATAGCATCAGTCGTATTCATTTAACTATCTCCTTTTTTTACCCTAGTACGTAAAGTCTGAGTGAACATTGTAGCTACTAAAATAAGTACTAATAATACTACAATAACCCCACCTGGTGATAAATTTAAATAAAAAGCAATTACTAAACCACCAATAACAGATACTTCTCCAATGATAATACTATAGAGGATTAATTGTTTAAATCCTTTTGTCATTCTCATTGCTATGGCCACTGGTAAAGTCATCAATGCACTTACAAGTAAAATACCAACTACGCGCATAGATGCTGAAATAACCATGGCTACAATGATAATGAATAAGAATTGAATCCATCTTGGTATACCAATAACTTTACTATATTCTTCATCAAATGAAAGGATAAAGAGTTCTTTATAAAATAACATAATGAAAAGTGTTACAAGTACAGCAATGGTCAAAACAGTAATCATATCACTTAAAGATACAGCACTGATTGATCCAAATAATAAACCTACTAACTCTTGGTTAAATCCGTCTGCAAGTGAAATAAAAATGGCACTTAAGCCAATACCTGCACTCATAATAATCGGTATCGCAATTTCTTGATAGTTTTGATAAGATGTTCTTAATTTTTCTATTAAAAGTGCACCGACTACCGCAAACAATATGCCACCCCACATAGGATTTATAAAGATAAATATCGGTGATAATGTGGTTAAAAACATTCCGAAAGAAATACCGCCTAAAGTTACATGACTTAATGCGTCAGCAATCAAAGAGAGTCTGCGTACTACGATAAATGCACCAATAAATGGTGCAATAAACCCAATCAAGATACCACTTAAAAGAGAATAGCGCATAAAATCGAAATTCATTAATGCTTCAATCATTAGTTACAGCACTCCCTTTCATGTTGATGGTCAACAAATTTAATTGGATAGCCGTAAATTTTTGATATTTCAACTTGATCTAGCGACTTAAACTCTTGTGCAGGACCATGGAAATGTAAATGTCTATTTAAGCAAGCAACTTTTGTTGCAGTATCCACGACAACTCCGATATCGTGTGTAACTAAAATAATAGTGACACCTTCATTTTTTAATTGCTCTAGAGTTTGATAAAACTCACTGACATGTTTAGCATCAATACCATTAGTAGGTTCGTCTAAAACAAGTACTGATGGGTCTGAAATCAATGCTCTTGCGATTAACACGCGTTGTTGTTGTCCACCTGATAATTCAGCAATGTTTTTGTTTAATAAGTGTTCAATATTTAAGCGTTTTAGGATGTTTTTAACTTTTTTTACATCTTGTTTATTAAACCATTGAAAAAGGTGTTTTTGTTTTGTTAATCCACTTAAAACAACTTCTTTTACACTAGCAGGAAAACCTGAATTAAATGCTCTTGCTTTTTGAGATACATAGCTGATTTTCAACTCTGATAATTTTCGTTGGTATTTCTGGCCATCAATATACATCTCACCGCTTTGAAGTGGAAATAAACCTAGCATAATTTTTAATAATGTAGATTTACCTGCCCCATTCGGTCCGACAATTGCCAAGAAATCACCTTTATATATTTTAATGTTTATGTTTTCCAGTACTTGTTTGTTTCCAAAATAGTAATTTATATTTTTTAATTCAAAAACTGGGGTAGACATATCTTCACCTCGCTATAAATATAACCTTGAATAAATAATATGTAAATTGTAATGCTTACGATTGAGCATGTAAAATTAAAAGACAAAGTAAGCTTTGTCTTTTAATTACATAATTACTCTAATAGAATTATTCACTCATAATGATATTCTTCATATCAGGATTGAAAGTTTGACTTTCCAACATTTCAATCTCATGTTTATATGGTGGTTTTTTATTTATCTTATCTTCGCCTACAAAAGGTGTTTCTAAAATTTTTGGAATGTTTTCGAATACTTCATGATGAACAATATAATTCAATGCATCAAATCCGATATGACCAAAACCGATGTTTTCGTGACGGTCTTTATGTGCACCGACTTCATTTTTACTATCATTAACATGAAGTACTTTAATTCTGTCTAATCCAATTATTTTATCAAATTCCTCAAGTACACCGTCGAAATCATTTTTGACATCATATCCTGCGTCATGTGTGTGGCAGGTATCAAAGCAAATTGATAGTCGTTCGTTATGATTTACGCCATCTATAATTTGTGCTAATTCTTCAAATGTACGACCTACTTCAGATCCTTTACCAGCCATAGTTTCTAATGCAATTCTGACATCATTTTCATTTGTTAGAACTTCATTTAAACCTTCAATAATTTTTTTAATGCCAGCTTCAGAACCAGCTCCTACGTGTGAACCTGGGTGTAAGACGATGTCTTTTGCACCGATTGCTTCGGTACGCTCAATTTCTTTTTGTAAAAATTCAACACCTAAATCAAAAACATGGGGTTTTTGTGTATTTGCAATATTAATAATATAAGGTGCATGTACAACGATATTAGAAAGACCATATTCTTTCATTGCTTCGTGTCCGGCTTCAATATTTAGTTCTGAGATATCTTTTCTTCTTGTGTTTTGAGGTGCACCTGTATAAATCATAAATGTTTTTTCGCCTAATCTATGTGCTTCTTCTGCTGAACCCAGCAGCATTTTTTTACCATTCATCGGAACATGAGAACCAATTAACAATCTGTCCACCTAACCTTTACTTATTTTTTCTTTGTTGTCTGTTTTGACGTTTACTGTATTTCTTACGTTCTTGACGTTTTAAATTTTCTAATTCTCTCTTGAACTTTTTCTTATACCCTGGCTTTACTTTTTTCTTATTACCGCGCTTAACTTGTTGTTTCACTTGAGTAGTTAAGTGATCATCTTTGTTTTTACGTGTTTGTCTTGTATTATGCGCTTTGATTTCTTTTAGTTCACCATTTTTTATATCAACATCTTGGAATTTATAACCTTTTTTCTCAATCTCAGCAATTAAATATTCTTCATCGGGCATATATAAAGTAAATGCTTCACCTTTATATTGGCCTCTACCAGTTCTGCCGACACGATGAGTAAAGAAATCGATGTCTTTAGGAACATCATAGTTAATTACATGACTGACACCTTCGATATCAATACCTCTTGATGCTAAATCACTTGCGATTACAAACTGAAAGTCTAAGTTGCGGATGCGTTTCATTTGTTGTTTTCTTTCTCTAGGACTTAATCCGCCATGAATCATACCAATTTTTAAGCCTTCTGCAGTTAATGATTCTGCTAATTCATCAGCATTTTCTCTGCTGTTACAGAAAATAAGGCATAGATATGGATTGATAATATCAATTAAAGCTTTAGTTTTATCTAATTTTGATGAACCTTTTGTCGGTATCAAGTAAAAATCAATATTTTTCTTGTTTTGTGTTTTACTATCTACTTCAATAAGTTCTGGTTGATTTAAATATTTATTTAAGAACGGATGTAGAGATTTTGGAATCGTAGCGCTGAATACAGCGATATGTGCACTGTCATCTAAACGTGCTGCGATATGGTCGACGTCTTCAATTAAACCTAAATCAATCATTAAGTCAGCTTCATCTACAACTAAATACTGAGCTAAATGTGCATGTAATGTGCCGTCCTTTGATAAATCATTGATACGTGTTGGTGTTCCAATGACTAATTGAGGTTGCACGTTACAACGTTGTTTGTCACGTGCAAAATCAGTTCCCCCAATAAATAAAGTAACTTTAACTTCATCTTTAAATTGTGCTAAATGATGTGCTGCATTATAAAGTTGTTGTGCTAATTCTCTAGTTGGTGCAACGACGATAGCTTGGGGTTCTTGAATTGAAGTATCAATTTTTTCCATTAATGGTAACAAGAAAGCATGAGACTTCCCAGTACCCGTTTGTGATTGCCCGATAATATTTTGACCTTTGATAATTTTAGGGATTACTCTTTGTTGGATTTCAGTTGGCTGATTAAAATTCAAGTCAGCTACAGCATCTATAAGTTGTGGACTTAAATCAAATTGTTCAAATGGGTGTTGTGTGGCCATTAAAATCCCTCCTTTTTAGTTTTTTATACATAATTAAATGGATCTGTATTTAAAGTTGAAGCTTCAATAGTAAGGTTATCATTACTAATCCATTCTTTAAGTAATGATTTTAAACCTTCTTTCATAACATATTCACTATAATGATTGATATCGATTAAGTTATATCCTTCTGTTTCAGCATCTAATGCATCATGATGTTTAATATCACCAGTGATAAATACATCTGCACCTTTTTGATGTGCGAATTTTTCATAACCAATACCAGAGCCACCAATAATTGCTGCTTTTGAGATTACTGTGTTTGGATTCCCAGTGAAACGGACGCTTGGTATATCTAATTGTTTTTTAATAGTCGTAGCTAATGATTTTAAAGTTGTTTGTTCTGGTAATTGTCCTATCATGCCTAAACCGCGTTTTACCGATTTAGTTAATGGAATAAAATCATATACCGGTGTTTCATATGGATGTAGTACATTAATACAATCCTCTGCTTTTGTACGTTCGTACTCTTGAATCATGAATTCAACTTTTACTTCTTCTACTGTTTCGATTTGATTCAACTCACCGATATGAGGATGTGCATTCTCGACAGGTTTAAATTGACCAGCACCTTTAGTAGAAAAGAAACAGTATTCATAATCACCTTCAGATGCAAAACCTTCATCATTCATTTTATTTTTAAATGTCTCTACATTTTCTTCAGGAATAAACACTTGGACTTTATAATAATTTGTTTGTTGAGGATCTAAAATTTCAGTATGTGTAAGTCCAATTTGCTTTGATAGCATCGCATTGACACCAAAACGATATACATCTAAGTTTGTATGCAAGGCAATTAATTGGATATTGTTTTGTATCAAACGACGAATAATAGCGCCATAACCTTGTTCATTGATGCTTTTAACACCTTTAAAGATAAGTGGATGATGTGCAACAATTGTATTAATGTTTTTTTCTATTGCTTCATTTACCACTTCCATTGTACAATCTAACGCCGTCAGTATACCTGTGATTTCTTGTTGTTTGTCCCCGATTAATAAGCCAACATTGTCCCAACTTTCAGCAGAAGAAAAAGGAACATGCTGATTTAAAATATTTAGTAACTCTGAAGTTTTCATGATAACACCTCTTGAATTAATTTGATCTCATGATTAATCTCTTCTAAGCGGCTTTGATGCTTGTTCTTATCCAAGTGAGATTGGATGTTTTTTAAAGCTTCTAATTCTCTATTCCATTTTTTAATGAATAAAGCTGATTTAGAATTCATTAAAATCGGACCGAATTTCAACTCTACTTCTTTTAATTCTTTATGACCATATTCTGCAATAACTATTTCATAAATATGGCCTTTTTCTTCCATAATCTCTTCATCAATAATATGGTAATCCAATTGCATTAATGTACGTCTTAAAGTAGATGTTTGAATATTACTTTGTAACGCTAAACGTGGTTGATTCATTAGCTTTTCTTTTCCATTTTGGAGTATTTCTGCAATTAATGGGCCGCCCATTCCACATATTGTAATAGTATTAACGTTATTTGTTTTTTCTAGGACATTTAATCCATCTCCCAGTTTAACATCAATACTATTTTGCATGCTATATTTTTTAACGTTATCTAAAGCAGCTTGATATGGTCCTTTTACCACTTCTCCAGCAATAGCAGAAGTACATAATTCGTTTTCTATCGCATAGATTGGCAAATATGCATGGTCTGAACCAATATCTGCCAATACATCACCAGTTATATATTTACTCACTGCAGTAAGTCGTTGGTTTAAAATCATCACTTTGGCTCCTCTAATAAAAGAGCGAGACAATAAGCAAGATATTCGATTGACTGTAGGTCTTTACATGATTCCTTGCCTTCGTCAGCCAAACATTATCAGCTCATTGTCTCGCTATTTTTACTTAATTAATCCATAAAGTCTTTAAGGCGTTTGCTACGGCTTGGATGTCTTAGCTTTCTAAGTGCTTTAGCTTCGATTTGACGAATTCGTTCTCTTGTAACACCGAATACTTTACCAACTTCTTCAAGTGTTCTTGTACGTCCATCATCAAGACCGAAACGTAATCTTAATACGTTTTCTTCTCTATCAGTTAGTGTATCTAAAACATCTTCTAATTGTTCTTTCAATAACTCGTACGCTGCGTGATCAGATGGGCTTTGTACTTCTTGGTCTTCGATGAAATCTCCTAAGTGACTGTCATCTTCTTCACCAATTGGTGTTTCTAAAGAAACAGGCTCTTGTGCAATTTTTAAGATTTCACGTACTTTTTCTGGTGGTAAATCCATCTCTTCACCAATTTCTTCTGGTGCTGGATCACGACCTAAATCTTGTAGTAATTGACGTTGAACACGAATCAATTTATTAATTGTTTCGACCATGTGTACTGGAATTCTGATTGTACGTGCTTGGTCAGCAATAGCACGTGTAATTGCTTGACGAATCCACCATGTTGCATACGTAGAAAATTTGAATCCTTTACTGAAGTCGAATTTTTCTACCGCTTTAATTAAGCCCATATTTCCTTCTTGGATAAGGTCTAAGAACAACATACCGCGTCCTACGTATCTTTTAGCAATGCTGACAACTAAACGTAAGTTTGCTTCTGCTAATCTTGCTTTAGCTACTTCATCACCTTGTTCGATACGTTTTGCAAGTTCAATTTCTTCTTGGGCGTTTAATAAATCAACACGACCGATTTCTTTTAAATACATACGTACAGGGTCGTTGATTTTAACACCTGGAGGTGCACTTAAATCATTAGGATTAAGTTTTTCGTCTGTATCAGAACTGTCTTTTTCATTAATAAGATTTATATCATTATCATTTAATTGTTCAAAGAACTCGTCCATTTGATCAGAGTCCATATCGAAGTTTTGCAGTTTTTCTGCTACTTCTTCATGGCTTAAATGACCTTCTTTTTTTCCTTTATCTAATAATTGTTTTTTTACATCTTCCAAAGTTAATGTCGGATCGATGGTTTGTTTTTTTACTACTTTCACTTGGTTTTCAGACATAAAAAGGCCTCCCGAAATTAATATAAGCACACAATGCGTTACTTAAATAAAACTCTTTAAATATATATTAACAATTTTAATACATTCGTTTTTGATTTAAAGCGACAATCTTTTGCAAATAATACTTTTGCAGTTCTGAATCACCAATTCGTGTAGCCTCTCGTAACTTCTGGTTTAATGACTCAGAGGTCTCTTCATCTCTACTGCTAACAATAATTTGAATATACTCATCAATCTCATGTTCATATGGATTGTTATTGAGTAAAAGATTGTCTAATGCAATTAAAGTTTCTCTATCTATTTCTTCATCACTATATAATAATGCAGTACTCAGATTATAATATTCATTTTCAGCATAGTAGTCGTGCAAAATATTAAATATACGCTTAAATTGCTGATTTGTAAAGTCATCTGCTTCTACACGCTGACTATGTTCAAGAAAAATGTCTTTATTAAACATAAAATGTTTTAATAGTTTACGTTCAGCATCTTCTTGTTTTGAATATTTTTTTTGTTTAACTTCTGGAACTGCAGCAGGTATTTGTTGAAATGAATGTTGGTTATGTCTTGACACTTCATTATTTAGACTATCAAAACTTACTTTAAACAATTCAGAAACGTCTTGCAATACTTTTTTCTGTAAAATCCCTGATTGCATTAATGAAACATCGTTCGTTATCTCTTTAAGGTATTGTTCATAAGCCATGTCGTTATTTTCGATTTCGTCTTTATATAAATTGACTTTATACAATACAAAAGCACGTTTTTCATGTTTCACGTATTTTTTAAAAGCATCTTCCCCATATTTAGTAATATACTCATCTGGATCCATTTTAGAAGGAAGTTGAATAACAAAAACATTCAGACCTTGCTCTAGTAAGTGCTGCCCAGTTTTAAGTGTAGCTTCTTGTCCTGCAAAATCGCCATCAAATAGTAATGTGACATTTGATGTTAGTTTTTTGATGAACGCTATGTGTTCTTGGGAAATTTGTGTTCCCATACTTGCCACAACCTGTTTAACCCCAGCATTGTCAGCTTTAATAACATCCATAAACCCTTCTAATAGTATAATTTCATTTTTTTGACGTATAATACGTCTTGCTTTGTCAACGTTGTATAAAAGTCGTCTCTTTTGAAATATAGGTGTTTCCGGACTGTTTAAATATTTAGGTTCTTGATTTTTGTATGTTCTTCCCGAATAACCTACAGTTCGTCCTTGTGCATTATGCAAAGGAAACATAATTCTATCTCTAAATCGATCATAATAACTAAAGTTTTCTTCATTGCGAGATAATAAACCGGCTTCATACGCTAGCTCAATATCATAACCTTTCTTTTGCAAGAAATCATGACAAAAGTGAGAGTTGTCGGGTGCAAAACCGATTTTTCTGTCTTTTAACAGTTCTTCAGTGAAACCTCTAGACTTCAAATATTTTAAAGGCTCTTCCCCTTCCACTGTTTTCATCAGTACATAATGATAATATTCTTGCATAAGTTCATGCATTTTAATCATCATTAAGTCATCAGAAGCGGTTTGGTTTTGCTCATTATTTTGTCCAACATCTACTTTTATATTTACCCTTTCTCCAAGGGCTTTAACAGCATCGACAAACGAAATACCTTCTATCTCTTGAGTAAATTGAAAAACATTACCGCCCTTTTTACAACCGAAACAATGACAAATTTGTTTGTCCTCCGAAACAGTAAACGAAGGTGTTTTTTCATCATGAAAAGGACACAAACCAATATAATTGCGCCCTCTTTTCTCTAATTTCACGTATTCACTTACAAGGTCAAGAATATCTGTTTTATCTTTTATTTCATTTATTACTGATTGCTCTATTCTCACCATAACCACCTGTATACATTAGTCTTATTATTATATCATTTTCTATAAAAAATAAAAGTTATTAGCTCAATAAGAAATACGCTGAGTTTAAAACACCAGCGTATTGTATTAGGCTTACTTATTCATTTTATTTTGTTCAATTATATACATGATATCATTCGCTGTTTCTTCTATAGCTTTGTCTGAAACATCAATCACAGGACAGCCTATTCGATCAACTATTTTATCAAAGTAATCCAATTCTTCTTGAATACGTTGCCCTGTAGCATAACGTGCTGAATCTCCAAGCCCGAGTTGTTTCAATCTTTCTTTACGGATTTTATTCAACTTTTCTTCACTGATTTTTAATGCAATACATTTTTTGGGATCTACTTCAAATAACCCTTCAGGCGGATTGATTTCAGGAACGATTGGAATATTCATAACCTTATAACGCTTATGTGCTAAAAACTGTGATAAAGGTGTTTTTGAAGTACGTGAAATACCAATTAATATAATATCAGCTTTAGGTAAACCTTTCGGATCTTTACCATCATCATATTTAACTGCAAATTCAATCGCTTCAATTTTTTTGAAGTATGCTTCATCTAGTTTATGCACTATACCTGGTTCATAGTATGGTTTTTCATCGATTTCATCAATTAAAATATTCATTAATGGTCCCATGATATCGACATGTTTTATATTTTTTTCGGCTAATTGCTGTTCCATATATTCTTTAATGTCAGGTTTTACAAGCGTGAAAACAACAATATTCATTTCGTTTTCTTTCGCAACTTCCATAACTTCATCAACATTCTCTAATGTTTCAATATATGGATAACGTACAATCTGACTTTGGAAATTTTTCGAGTTAAATTGAGAAACACAAGCTTTTGCAACTTGTTCGGCTGTTTCTCCCACCGAATCAGATGCAATTATTATTTTTATCTTTTGCATTAAATCCTACTCCTACTCATCGAAAATTGATACAAATAATTTTGTTATCGTGGTTTTTGAAATGCGCCCGATGACTTCCAACTTACCATTATCTTTACCACGAACTATCGGCAGAGAATCAATTTCTTTTTCAATCATAAGCTGTGCAGCTAGTACGACCAAATCATTTTCTAAAATGTGTGTTAAATTCGGCATACGTGTCATGATAACACTGACTGGCATCGTATGTATATCCTCGCCAATCATGGATGCTCTGAGTAAGTCTTTTCTTGAACAAACTCCAACAAAATCATTATTTGTATTCACAATAAATAACGTGCTGACGTCTTCAAGAAAAATTGTACATATTGCCTCATAAACAGAAGTATCGCCTTTTAAGACAATCGGCAAAGATTGATAGTCTTTAACAACATATTGACGTAATTTTTCTGTTAATAATTGATTTGTTGATTTACCAGAATAAAAGTATCCTACTCTAGGTCTAGCTTCGAGAAACCCAGACATTGTCAAAATAGCTAAATCAGGTCTAAGTGTCGCTCTAGTTAAACTTAGTTGTTCGGCAATCTTTTCACCGGTAATCGGCCCATTTTGCTTTACTATTTCGATAATTTCACTTTGCCTACTACTCAGTTCTATATGTCTTCACCCCTTCACACTTACAATTTATATTATAACTGTAATTGTTTTGGTCTACAAATCTATATAAACACTTGCCTTTAATTTTCGGATGCATTAGAATTAGGTTTGAAGCGAGTTAAGGATGGTGCGAGCTTAACAATTAAATTGGCCTAACAACTTTTATAATCTAAGCGAGTGTCTACACTAATTTGGGTGGAACCGCGGGTTATTACGAATTTCAATGAGAAATGAGATAACTCGTCCCAAGATTTCGAAATGTTTATTTCGTTATCTTGGGGCGTTTTTTTATTATTAAAGAGGAGTGTTATTTATGGCAAAAGATATGGAATCAGTAGTTCAGCTAGCAAAACACAGAGGTTTTGTATTTCCAGGCAGTGAGATTTACGGTGGTTTATCAAACACTTGGGATTATGGTCCATTAGGTGTTGAATTAAAAAATAATATTAAACGTGCATGGTGGAAAAAATTTATTTCACAATCACCTTATAACGTTGGCTTAGACGCAGCAATTTTGATGAACCCTAAAGTATGGGAAGCATCAGGTCACTTAGGTAACTTTAATGACCCTATGATCGACAACAAAGATAGTAAAATTCGTTACCGTGCAGATAAATTAATTGAAGAATATATGCAAAATGAAAAAGGTGACGAAAACTTTATCGCAGATGGTTTAAGTTTTGATGAAATGAAACGTATTATTGAAGAAGAAGGTATTAAATGCCCAGTAAGCGGTACTGCTAACTGGACTGATATCCGTCAATTCAACTTGATGTTCAAAACTTTCCAAGGTGTAACTGAAGATTCAACTAACGAAATTTTCTTACGTCCTGAAACTGCACAAGGTATCTTTGTCAACTACAAAAACGTCCAACGTTCAATGCGTAAAAAATTACCATTTGGTATTGGTCAAATCGGTAAATCATTCCGTAATGAAATTACACCAGGTAACTTCATTTTCAGAACACGTGAATTCGAACAAATGGAATTAGAATTCTTCTGCCGTCCTGGTGAAGAAATCGAATGGCAAAATTATTGGAAAACATTTGCTGAAAAATGGTTATTAGACTTAGGTCTTCAAAATGAAAATATTCGTTTAAGAGATCATGACCAAGATGAGTTATCTCACTACTCTAATGCAACTACAGACATTGAATATAAATTCCCATTTGGTTGGGGCGAATTATGGGGTATTGCAAGCCGTACAGACTACGACTTGAAAAAACATAGTGAATATTCTGGTGAAGATTTCAGATACCATGATCCAGAAACAAATGAAAAATTCATCCCATACTGTGTTGAACCTTCTTTAGGTGCTGACCGTGTGACATTAGCATTCTTATGTGATGCTTATGACCGTGAAGGTGTTGAAGGCAGTAAAGATGAACGTACAGTATTGCACTTCCACCCTGCTCTAGCACCGTATAAAGCAGCAATTTTACCATTAAGCAAAAAATTATCTGAAGAAGCAATTAAAGTTTACGAACAATTAAGCGAAAACTTTACAGTTGATTTTGACGAATCGCAATCAATTGGTAAACGTTACCGTCGTCAAGATGAAATTGGTACACCATATTGTATTACATTTGATTTCGATTCATTAGAAGATCAACAAGTCACAGTACGTGAACGTGATACTATGGAACAAGTTCGTATGCCAATCTCTGAATTAAACGATTTCTTAGCTGAAAAAGTTAAATTCTAATATTAAATAAATAAGGGTATATCGCGAAATTGCGATATACCCTTATTTTTCTATCATTTTTTCTGGTTATTGGACTCTAAACGATGCAATTGATTTATTAATTTTTGACTTCTGAAAAACACACCCGCATATTCCCGGTATAACATGATAAGCAAATCAGACATCTCATCTACTATATCCTGATGAATATTAACTGAATTCATTTTATCTATAGGCAGTTTTTGAAGTAGATCCAATAAATAAAGTGTTTTATTAGATATAGGAACTGCTCGTTCATCTCTATACAAATTCTCCTGAGCAATCACACCATGATATTTAAAACTGTAGCCACATAAATTTGCTTGGTTTGTATCGCCTGAGATAATATCTTGATTGAATGCGATAGTAAAACCAAAGTCAGGCATTTTTTTTAATAAAACAATAACGGACATCAGTTGGGCACTGTAACCTTTTTCAACTCTGTTCAAGCAAAAGTGTAAGAGTTGATAATTAAATTTAGAAATTTGTTCTTCGTCCATAGATTTGTCAATGATTTCAGCACAAAGTGCAGCATAACTGCTCTCATAAATATCTAAACGAAGTTGATAATTTTGACTGATAACATCAACTGAATTAAGTATGCCTAGACCACGTAATTTAGCATAGATAAACAGGCCATATACAAATAATTGTGTATTAGCCTGCATACCTGTTCTGCTTTTTTTAGCACGTTTGACCATCAAAGGAATCTTCGCGCCACTTTCGCTTAGGATGGTAATAATTTTATCTGATTCGCCATAATCGACTGTTTTAATAATAATTCCTTTTTGTTTTACTAACATAAAAGGTACCACCGACCTTCTAGTTTAATCTTGATCCTCTATATAGCCCATTTGGCGAATAAAGTTGATTTTATTACGCCAATCTTTTTGTACTTTTACCCATAAATCGAGATACACTTTTGAACCTAATAGGTTTTCGATATCCAATCTCGCACGTTTTCCAATTTCTTTTAACTTTTTGCCGCCTTTGCCGATGACAATTCCTTTTTGTGAATCTCTTTCAACAAAAATTGTAGCTTCTATACGAACTTTATCTTCAGATTGTTTAACCATTCTATCAACGTTAACACCTATTGAATGTGGAATTTCTTCGCTCGTTAAGTGAAGAATTTTTTCTCTTATTAATTCACCTACCACAAATTGTTCAGGGTGGTCAGAAATTTGACCATCTGGATAATATTGAGGACCTTCTGGTAAATATGATTTAAGTACTTCGATAAAGTGTTCAACATTTAAACCTTCTAATGCTGACATTGGAACAGTTTCAGAGAAGTCCATATATTTTTGATATGATTCAATAATAGGCATGATTTCATCAGGGTGTACTAAGTCAATTTTATTGATAACAAGGAATACTGGAGTTTTGACATTTTTCAGCATTTCCATAATATATTCATCACCGCGACCAATCTTTTCATCAGCGTTAACCATGAAAATGACTGCATCTACTTCTGATAAAGTATTTTTAGCAACTTTCATCATATAGTCGCCTAATTTATGTTTGGGCTTGTGAATACCTGGTGTATCAACAAAGATAATTTGTGCATCATCTTCAGTCATAACACCTTGTATTTTATTTCTAGTTGTTTGTGCTTTGTCTGACATAATTGCGATTTTATGCCCAAGTACTCTATTCATAAACGTAGATTTACCTACGTTAGGTCGGCCTATAATTGAAACAAAGCCTGATTTATGTTCTGTCATATATTCAAATCCTTTCCTGAAAAACCTAGCGGCAGTAATTCGGCGACAGTCGTTTCAATCATATCGCCTTTATGATTTGTTAAATAAATCGGCATGTCGTCATCACACAGTTCATTAATAACTTGACGACATGAACCACATGGTGATGAAGGCTTATCAGCATCTACTGTGACTGTTAAAGATTCAAAGTCACCTGGTCTATAACCTTGACTAATTGCTGCAACTAAACTTGAACGCTCTCCACAAATTGCTTCGCCATACGCAGCATTTTCCACATTTGCGCCGAAAAATTCTTTGCCATCTTTAGTTCTTAAATAAGCACCCACCTTAAAGTTGCTGTAAGGTGAATAAGAACGTTTTTGTGCTTCTCTTACTTTTTCATAATGTTCTTGAGTATAAGCCATTTTTATCTCTCTCCTTTATAATAAGTTAACGATGTAAGGGATAAAGATAATTAGACCTATAATTACTGCTGCGATAGATATTAAAAGCACACTTAGTGCTGCGATATCTTTAGCATATTTAGCAAAAAGTTTATAATCATCCGTTACAAGGTCAACTACATATTCAATTGCGGTGTTAATTGCTTCAAATGCTAACACTAAAAAAATTGTTAAAATAACCGCAATCCATTCCATGCGGGTAATATTGAAGTAAAAAGACGCGCCAATGACTAAAAAGCCAATTGCGATATGCCATAAAAAGTTACGATCTTTTTGTAGTATGGTCAACAACCCTTGAATGGGATACTTAAAACGATTCATAGACTATTCTCTTGTTAAGCCATAAGCATTTAAAATAGATTTTTGTCTTCCAAACATTTCTTTTTCGTCGGCTTCATTCATATGATCATAGCCAAGTAAATGTAAGAAGCCATGCAAACTTAAAAAGCCGAGTTCTCTCTCAAAGGAATGTCCATACTCTGCAGCTTGTTCTTTTGCAACATCTGCGCAAATGATAATGTCACCTAGTACACGAGGGATATCTAAACCCTCAATTTCAGGTTCATCTTCTTCTAACGCAAATGAAATGACATCAGTAACTTTATCTTTATCTCTATAGTCTCTATTAATTTGTTGAATTTCTTCTTTATCAACAAATGTCACTGATAGTTCTGCATCTTCTTCAATATTCTCTTGTTCTTTCGCAAAGTTTAATAACTTTTCAATCTGGTCATACCATTCTTCTTTTACTTCATCCGTATGATTTGAAAAATCAATCGTGAACATGGCGTTTATTCATCTCCTTCATAACGGCTGATAATTTTACTTACTAATGGATGACGTACAACATCACTTTGGTCTAATGTTTGTACACTAATGCCTTTAACGCCTGATAAGCGTTTAACAGCTTGTTTTAATCCGCTTTTAATACCTCTCGGCAAGTCTACTTGAGTCATATCACCCGTTACGACCATTTTTGATCCAAATCCTAAACGTGTTAAGAACATTTTCATTTGGGCATGCGTCGTATTTTGCGCTTCATCTAGAATAACAAATGCATCGTCAAGTGTACGTCCTCTCATATAGGCTAATGGTGCAACTTCAATGATACCTCTTTCAATAAAACGCGCTGTTTGCTCAGGTCCCAGTACCGTATGAAGACCATCGTATAAAGGTCTTAAATAAGGGTCTACCTTTTCTTTTAAGTCGCCTGGTAAGAAACCTAATGATTCGCCTGCTTCTACAGCGGGGCGAGTCAGCACTATTCTTTTTACGTTACCTTGACGCAATTCTTTAGCAGCATAAACAACAGCTAAGAAAGTTTTACCAGTACCAGCTGGTCCAATACCAAAGACTAAATCATTATGCTTCATCGCATTCAGATATAAACGTTGACCCATTGTTTTTGCACGAATTGTTTTACCATAAGCATCTTTAGTAATTGCTTCATCGTATAAATCAACGAGGTGTTGGATAGATCCTTTCTCTGCCATTTTAATTGCTGCTTCTACATCTTTAAGATTAATTGATACGCCTTGATCAATTACTTTTAAAAGGTTTTTTATTACAGCTTCTGCTTTTACAATTTCTTCTTGTTGTTGCCCTTTTACAGCTATTTCTTGCCCCCTAGCATGAACAATAACATTGAAAGCTTCTTCTATTGCTTGTAAGTGTTCATCGTTATTACCTATTAGTGCTTGGGCTTGATTGATATCGTCAATAACTATTATTCCTGGCATACATTAACTCCTTTTCATTATTATCGCTTTTCAGCATATTTTTTAATAAGATGCAGAATATAATGGTTAACGGAAACTACGGACTTAGTTAATAATTTCCACATATTCATACAATCATTATATCATGTTCTCGCTGTTTATTAATCCAATAAAGTTTAGCTTGCATAAAAGAAAAATGGATTGGATGACATAAAATTATGTCCATCCAATCCATTAAATTTATTGTAACTGTTTCGGCTTTTTAAGTACTTCTGACCAAACAAAACCATTTAGTATTTCATCTTCATCAAAACGTAAATCTTCATTAGTTCGTGTGCTTGTTTGATTAAACTTATTAGCAAATAGTTGTTTGAGTCTTTCTTTTTTAGCACGTTCTGAAAGATATTTATCACTAATGATTGCTTGAGCACGACGTTCTAATATCTCAATTTGCTTTTGTTTCTCTAAATCCATTTGAGAGCGTAAATCATGTAACTCATTATTTAAAGAATCATTCAGTTGTTTTGTCAATACTTGCTCTTTTTGATTTGAATCGAGTCTTGGTTGAGATGATTGCTCGCGCGTTTGTCTCGGTTGAGATGTACGACGGTTCGGACGTGTAGTTTCTTCTGGTTTAGGTGAGTGATCAGGTTGAGAAGATGGCGGCGTACCTTCTAATTCTTTTTGCATTTCCTCAAACTTTTCACCTAATTGTTCAAGAAATCCTTTTTGTTGTTTACGCTCAGTCGTAGGTTGTCTTCTAGGTTGTGATGATTTTGGTTGATTTTGTTGTCTCTTTTTATAATTTTTATCGTTAATTGCTGATATTAATGAGATAACAACACTAACGACAAATATTATTAGACCGATATTCATTTAATCACCTCGTTTACTTGTATGGTGACTCGTTATCATTTGGTTGCGTACGTTTATTGATAGACTCACGCATACCTGTATCAGCTTCTATGTTTTTCAAATTATAGTAATCTTTAACTCCGATATTACCTTTTCTTAGAGCTTCAGACATCGCAAGTGGAACTTCAGATTCTGCTTCCACAACTTTCGCACGCATTTCTTGTACACGTGCTTTCATTTCTTGTTCAGATGCAACTGCCATTGCACGACGTTCTTCAGCTTTAGCTTGTGCAATATTTTTATCTGCCAATGCTTGTTCAGTTTGTAAGTCTGCACCGATGTTTTTACCGATATCCACATCTGCGATATCAATAGATAAAATTTCAAAGGCTGTTCCTGAATCTAGACCTTTACTTAATACAGTTTTTGAAATATTGTCTGGATTTTCTAAAACAACAGTATGATGTTCACTTGAACCGATTGTTGAAACAATCCCCTCACCGACACGTGCAATAATAGTCTCTTCACCAGCACCGCCGACTAAACGAGAAATGTTTGCACGAACTGTGATTCTAGCTTTAGCTTTTACTTCAATACCGTTCATAGCAACACCTGTAATAAATGGCGTTTCAATAACTTTAGGGTTTACTGACATTTGGACAGCTTCTAAAACGTCACGGCCTGCTAGGTCAATCGCTGCGCCACGTTCAAAAGGTAAGTTGATGTCAGCACGTTGTGCAGCAATATTTGCATCTACAACGCGGTCTACATTACCACCTGCTAAGTAGTGTGATTCTAGTTGGTTAGTTGTAAGGTTTAAACCAGCTTTATGTGCCTTAATTAATGGCGCGATAACTTTACGTGGTGAAACACGTCTTAAACGCATTCCGATAAGTGTGCCAATGTTTACTTTGACACCGGCTGCTATTGCAGAAATCCATAAACCGATTGGTACAAATGAAAATAAGATTAATAGAGCAATGACTGCAATAATAACAATGATTATTAACGGTACTAACATAGTAAGTGCCTCCTAGTATTATGTGTTTTTTGGAATCTCTCTGACAACTACTCTCGATCCTTCAACTTCAGTTACTTTGACTTCTACATCTCTTTGTATAAATGTTCCATCTGACACTGCATCTATGCGTTCATCATTTAATGAAATCATTCCTGCAGGTCGTAATTCTGTTAAAGTGATTGCAGTTTGTCCTACTAGATTAGAGCGGTCATCGTGTGAAGTATAGCCAGCTTCAGACGTTGTCGAATCTCTGAGTATAACTTTTTCAAATAACGAAATCTTTTTGTTATATCCTTTCACTAATATCACCCATTCTATAATAGTCAGTATTAAAGCGATTATAACATTGACTAACATCCAAAGAATGTTTTCACCAAGCATGATCATACTTACTGTGATGAGAATCATGCCTATAATGCCGATTACTGCACCAATAACAAACAATTCAATGACGAGCAGTATCACACCTATAGAAAATAATCCAACAGAAATTAAGGAAACTTCTCCTTGTATCAAATAGCCTAAAAATAGTATTAATAAGGCTAGTGCAGCAAGAATGCCTGGAAAGTTAATACGCTTGGAATAGAGTTGATAAAGAAAACCTAAAAAGATAATACAGGTTAAAATTAATGAAATAAATGGACTTGTTATAAAATCGCTGATTTGATGTAGTGTGGAATTTGAACTTGCCTGAAATACCGAAATATTATGTAGGATTTCAGCTTGGTATGACATAGATTCACCTCGCTCTCAAGGTTCATTATACATGATTACTTAGTGTAATTATAGGATTATCGTTTTATTTTAACATCAATAGAAAAATTATATTATGTAGCATCAAAACATAAGAAAAAACCCTAAGTTTTACATAATTGTAAAACTTAGGGCTGTTTAAACTGCATTATATAATAATTAATTGTTTGTTGAGGGAGTCAACAGACTTAATAATTATTTGAATTTACGTTTACGTGCAGCTTCTGATTTCTTTTTACGTTTAACACTTGGTTTTTCGTAAAATTCACGTTTACGTACTTCTTGAATTGTACCGCTTTTAGAAACTGAGCGTTTGAAACGGCGTAATGCATCTTCAAGTGATTCGTTTTTACGGACTACTGTTTTAGACATCTGTATTTCCCTCCCTCCAAATAACAACGGAACTTTAAAATTCGTTTGCATAGTTTTTTATAAACCATGCAATGCTAATTATAATATATGTGGTTGATGCGGTCAATTAGAATAATTAATTTTTTGAACCTTACACAATAGCTGTAAATTCACTGCTATTTGTTGCATGATCAATCACACGAGTAACATAACCTTTATTTAAAGGATAACCTGCTTCTGTGATTTTCACACGTACAAGTTCTCCGATAAGCGAATCATCGCCTTCAAATTCAACTTTCATGTAGTTATCTGCATAACCCACTAATGTACCTGGTTTTTCACCGTGCTCTTCTGGAATTACTTCTAATACTTTTTGATCAAAGTGAGAAGCATATTCTTTCGCTAATTGGTTACTTAATTCAATTAGTTTATGAACACGTTCATTTTTTACACTTTCATCAATTTGATCATCCATTCTAGCAGCTGGTGTCCCTGTTCGAGCTGAATATGGGAAAACGTGTAATTCTGAGAAGTGATGATCTAAAATAAAGTCATATGTTTCTTGGAATTCTTCCTCAGTTTCACCTGGGAATCCTACAATCACGTCACTAGTGACTGCTAAACCTGGTAAAGCATCATGTAACTTCATCAATCGTTCTGAGAAGTGTGCCATTGAATATTTACGTCTCATGCGTTTTAATACTGTATCTGAACCAGATTGTAATGGCACGTGTAAGTGACGTACGACTTTATTTGAATTTTTGATTACATCAATGACTTCATCAGTTAATTGACTAGCTTCGATTGATGAAATACGAATTCTTTCTAATCCATCTACTGATTCTAAATCACGTAATAATTGTGCTAGGTTATAATCTTTCAAGTCTTGACCGTAACCACCTGTATGAATACCAGTCAACACAATTTCTTTATAACCAGAATTTACTAATGTTGTTGCTTGTTCTACTACTTTCTCAGGATCTCTTGAACGCATTAAACCACGTGCCCATGGAATAATACAGAAAGTACAGAAGTTGTTGCAACCTTCTTGGATTTTTAAAGAAGCACGTGTTCTATCAGTGAAATATGGTACATCTAATTCTTCATATGTACGATTTTTCATGATATTGCCTACACCGTTAATTGGTTGACGTTCAGCTTTGAACTCTTCAATATAACCTAACAACTTCGTTCTATCCTGTGTACCGACTACAACGTCTACTCCAGGGATATCCATGATTTCTGCTGACGATGTTTGTGCATAACATCCTGTAACACAAACGACTGCATCTGGATTTTTTCTGATAGCACGTCGGATGACTTGTCTACTCTTCTTATCTCCTGTATTTGTAACTGTACATGTATTTATAACAAAGACATCGGCATTTGTATCAAATTCAACTCGATCATAGCCGGCATCTTTAAATAATTGCCAAATTGCTTCAGTTTCATAATGGTTTACTTTACAACCTAAAGTATGAAAAGCTACTGTTGACATTTATTTCACCCCATTAATTCTTTTTCATAACTAATTGCACTAAGCGCATAAAGCGGAGCCGTCTCTGCTCTCAAGATTCGATGACCTAGGCCGACTATGTAACTATTATTTTTGAACATTTCAATTTCATCAGGACTTAAACCGCCTTCTGGTCCAAAAATAATTAATACACGATCTCCTTTGCTGAATTGTTCGAGTGCGCGTTTAAACTCACTCATCTCGCCCTCTTTTGCTGCATCTTCATAAGCGATTAGTACATAATCATATTTATCTATATTAACATATACTTTCTTTAAATTCGATACAAATTCAATAGTTGGGATTACAAGACGATAACTTTGTTCAGCTGCTTCTTTGACAATTTTATTCCATCGTGTCAATTTTTTATCTGCTTTACTTTGATTTAGTTTTACAACAGAACGATCCATTTGTACTGCAATAAAGTGAGAAGCACCTAATTCCGTAGATTTTTGCAGCAACCACTCATATTTATCTGCTTTAATCAATCCACTGCAAATTGTTACTTCAATAGGTAATTCAGTATCATTTGGTTGTTCTTCTAATAATTTAAATTCAACGCCTTCATTATTTATAGCTGTAATCTCACAGAGATAAACCTTTAAGTCCTCGAAGGTTACGATAATTTTAGCCCCGACTTGACGACGCATGACATTTGAAATGTGATGTATATCGTCTTTGTCAGTAATAAAAAAACGCTGACTTTCATCAGCGTTTTGATTTATAAAATATCTTTGCATATTATTTGCTCTCTTTCTCTCCAACGATACAAACCCAACCGTTGTCGTGATTAATTGAAATGATATTAAAACCAGTACGCTTCATATGTTCTATAATTTCATTGCTTTTCTCTTCAATAATACCAGATGTTATAAATAAACCATCTTCATTTAGAGTATTATAAGCGTCATCTATCATTTCTTCAATAATATGCGCCAATATATTTGCGATTACAATATCATATTTATCTGTTTCGCCTTGTAATAAATTACCGGTTGTTGTTTCAATTGAATCAGCACAAGCATTTTTTATGAAATTTTCTTTTGCTACTTTTATAGCTAGTTCATCCAGATCTAAAGCTTTGATACGCTTAACACCTAATAATGAGCAAGCAATACTTAAGATACCTGATCCAGTACCAACGTCAATCACAGTATGTTCTGGTTTTACATATGTTTCAATCGCTTTTAAACACATGCTAGTTGTAGGATGATCTCCTGTACCAAAAGCCATACCTGGATCTAGTTCAATACATAATTCTTCATTATTTTCTTTATCATATTCTTCCCAACTTGGCACAATAGTAAAGCGTTCTGAAGCTCTGAATGGATGGAAATAATTTTTCCACTCATTCTCCCAATCTTGTTCTTGAAGTGATTGTTCAGAATAGCTAAACATATTTTCGTTTAAAGTATCAATCTTCTTGATAGCACTTAAAATATCTTCTTTTAGTTCATCTGAGTATTCTAATTCGTTGAAATATGCTTTAATTCTTACACCACGTTCAGGATAATCACTAGGATTCAATTCATATATTTCGCCAAATTTATCCTCTAAGTTTCCTTTTAAATCTTCTGAGTCTTCTATCACTACACCGTTTGAACCCAAGTCTTCTAAAATGTTTGTACTTGCATCTTGTGCTTCATGATTTACTACAATTGAAAGTTCCACCCAGTTCATTATTGTTATTCTCCTTTAAAGAATCTACGTGCGCGTTCTTTGAAATTAGAAGGTTGTTCTTCAATTTCTTCACCGCTAAGTTCCGCAAATTCTCGCATTAATGATTTTTGTTTTTCACTTAATTTAGTTGGAGTCACCACATTAATGTTCACAAACAAGTCACCATATCCATAGCCATGAACGTTTTTAACACCTTTTTCTTTCATACGGAATTGTTTTCCGTCTTGAGTACCTTCTGGAACTGTTAAAATAACTTCACCATCTAATGTAGGCACTTTAACTTCATCACCTAGAGCTGCTTGTGGGAAGCTGATTTTCAAGTTATAGAAGATATCATCACCTTCACGGATGAATTTATCAGATGGTTTAACTCTGAATACAACATATAAGTCACCTTGTGGTCCACCGTTATGTCCTGGAGCGCCTTCACCGGCTAAACGAATTTGTTGATCAGTGTCTACACCTTTTGGTACTTTGACTTTGATTTTAACGTTTTTAGTTTGTGTGCCTTTACCGTGACAAGTTGGGCATGGTTCTTCAATTTCTTCACCTGTACCATTACATACTGGACAAACTTTTTCAGTTCTTACACGACCAAGTATTGTATTTTGTTCTACAGATACGTGTCCTGCTCCATTACAATAGTGACACGTTTTCTTTTTAGAACCTGGTTTTGCACCTGAGCCGTCACAAGTTTCACATTTTACTTCCTTACGAATTGAAATTTCTTTTTCAGCACCAAAGACTGCTTCTTCGAATGAAATAGTCATAGTGTATTGTAAGTCGTCCCCTTTACGTGGTGCATTTGGATCACGTTGTGCACCACCGCCTCCGAAGAACGTACTGAATATGTCCTCGAAACCACCTCCGAAGCCACTGAAGTCTTGACCGCCGAATCCTTGGCCGCCAAAGCCGCCTTGTGGTCCGTTATGACCAAATTGATCATAATTTGCGCGTTTATTCTCATCACTTAGCACTTCATAAGCTTCAGTAATTTCTTTGAACTTTTCATCTGCGTCTTCTTCTTTATTAATATCTGGGTGATATTTTTTGGATAATTTACGGTAGGCTTTTTTTATCTCGTCCTTTGACGCATCTTTACTGACACCTAAGACTTCATAATAGTCTCTTTTTGCCACTGTAATCTCTCCTTATCTTTCTGCTAGTTTAGAATCATTATACCTTTTAAAGTATAGTTGGTTAAATAATAAAAAGTCAAAGCCAATGTACAATTGACTTTGACTTAAATTTTTAAGAAGCCGCTTTTTTCTTTATTTAGTTAAAGCTGCTCTTTTGAGAAAGCATGCACTTATTTATTATCTTTGTTGTCGTCGTCTTTAACTTCAGTGAAATCAGCATCTTCAACATCACTGTTGTTAGAAGCATCTCCACCTTGTTGTTGTTCTTGAGCTTGTTGTGCTTGTTGGTAAACTTTCATTGATAAATCTTGAACGACTTTTTCAAGTTCTTCTTTTTTAGCTTTGATATCTTCTAAATCGTCGCCTTCAAGTGCTTTTTTCAATTCTTCTTTTTTGTCTTCAGCTTGTTTTTTATCGTCTTCGCCGATATTGTCAGCTAAGTCTTTTAATGTTTTTTCAACTTGGAATACTAAGCTGTCAGCTTCGTTACGTAAGTCACTTTCTTCACGACGTTTTTTATCTGCTTCTGCGTTTTGTTCAGCATCTTTAACCATTTGATCGATTTCATCATCTGAAAGTGCAGAGCTTGATTCGATTGTGATATTTTGCTCTTTGTTTGTACCTAAGTCTTTAGCAGTAACGTTTACAATACCGTTTTTATCGATATCAAATGTTACTTCGATTTGTGGTACACCACGTGGAGCTGGTGGAATATCAGTTAATGAGAAGCGTCCTAATGTTTTGTTATCTGAAGCCATTGGACGTTCACCTTGTAATACGTGAATGTCTACTGCTGGTTGGTTATCTGCTGCTGTTGAATAAACTTGTGATTTTGATGTTGGGATAGTAGTGTTACGTTCGATTAATGTGTTCATACGACCACCCATAATTTCGATACCTAATGATAATGGTGTAACGTCTAATAATACAACATCTTTAACATCACCAGAGATAACGCCACCTTGGATAGCTGCACCCATAGCTACAACTTCATCAGGGTTAACACTTTTGTTTGGTTCTTTGCCGATTTCTTTTTTAACTGCTTCTTGAACAGCTGGAATACGAGTAGAACCACCAACAAGGATTACTTCATCGATATCTTTGCTTGTTAAGCCAGCATCTTTTAGTGCTTGACGAGTAGGTTCCATTGTACGACGAACTAAATCATCTGAAAGTTCTTCGAATTTAGAACGAGTTAGAGTTAATTCTAAGTGTAATGGACCACTTTCTCCTGCAGAGATGAATGGTAATGAAATTTGAGTTTGTGATACACCAGATAAGTCTTTTTTAGCTTTTTCAGCTGCATCTTTCAAACGTTGTAATGCCATTTTATCTTGTGATAAATCAATGCCATTTTCTTTTTTGAATTCTGAAACTAGGTAGTCAATGATTACTTGGTCAAAGTCGTCACCACCAAGTTTGTTGTCACCTGCTGTTGATAATACTTCGAACACGCCATCGCCTAATTCAAGGATTGAAACGTCGAAAGTACCGCCACCAAGGTCGAATACTAACACTTTTTCGTCTTGATCAGTTTTATCTAAACCGTAAGCTAAAGCTGCTGCAGTTGGTTCGTTGATAATACGTTCAACTTCTAAACCAGCAATTTTACCAGCATCTTTAGTAGCTTGACGTTCAGCGTCATTGAAGTAAGCTGGAACAGTAATAACTGCTTTATCTACTTTATCTCCTAGATAGCTTTCTGCAGTACTTTTTAAGTTTTGAAGAATCATTGCAGAAATCTCTTGTGGAGTGTATGATTTTCCATCAACGTCTACTTTGTGGTCTGTACCCATTTCACGTTTGATTGATTGAATAGTATTAGGGTTTGTGATCGCTTGTCGTTTAGCAACTTCACCTACTTGAGTTTCACCATTTTTGAAAGCTACAACAGATGGTGTTGTACGTGCACCTTCTGGATTTTGGATTACTTTTGGTTCGTCGCCTTCTAAAACAGACACGCATGAATTTGTTGTACCTAAGTCAATTCCGATAATTTTACCCATAACTAATAATTCCTCCTAATAACATTTGTTGTATATTTCATCAGTTATATTTATTGATTTACTTTAACCATTGAAGGGCGTAATACACGATCCTTCAATTTATAACCAGTTTGAAGCTCTTGTGTAACTTCGCCTGATTCATATGAATCATCACTATCTTGCATAACAGCTTGATGGAAGTTTGGATCAAATTGTTGTCCTAAAGCTTCTATTTTCTCAAGGCCGTTTTCTTCTAGTGCGCGTAATAAGCTTTCATAAACCATTTGTACCCCTTTTTGCAGAGATTTAAATGATTCGTCTTCACCTTCTATTTGTAACGCACGTTCAATGTTATCAATAGTCGGCAAGATATCCGTTAAAACACTTTGAGCTTGATATGTTTTTAATGTTTGATTTTCTTTTTGAATACGTCTCTTATAGTTTTCAAACTCTGCATACAGACGTAAATATTTTTCTTCTTGTTCTTTTAACTCATCTTTTAGTTGTTGGATTTCATTCTCTTCTTGATTCTCTTCAGAACCATTTTGAACGTTTTCGGTATTCTCAGTTGATTGAGTATCTTCTTCAGTATTTGAATTTACAGTTGCATCTTCGTTCTCAGCAACTTCTTCATTGTTAACTGATTGATCTTTTTCTGTCATTTTCTGTCCTCCAATACATTTCAAAACTATATTTTATATAGTAATTGAATTACATTTTGATAACGCATAGCGGTCGGTCCAATAACAGCTATGTGTCCTTTAAGATGTTCATCAATATGATAATCACTCATCACAATTGAGATGTCCTCTAGGTCATTATCAATTTCTTTTCCTATTTTAACATCGATTCCAGAATGATTATCTTTTTCGAACAGTTTCAATATCTTATTGGACTCTAAATATTGAAGAATTTGTTGTATTGAATTCACATTCTGCTCATTCAATGTATCAATTAAATTTGATTTACCACCAAGGTAGATGTCTTTCTTGCTATCATTAACTCTTTGATAAAGTAAATCTGTTAATTGATGAATTGTTGTGATGTCGCTCGAATGTTCCATTGCTTCATCAACAAAACTTTTATTGTTATAAAGTTCTTTGATGTAATTCGCTATTTGAATTAAACGCGTTTTAGAAATCTTTTCGTCTACTGCTAATTGAATATGTTCAACATTTCCTGTTTCGAACACAATTACCATAATAACCAAATTAGCGGTTGCGTTAAACAAATGAACATCGCTGATCAAATCTTTTGATTGATTTGGTTTCATTACCAACGTAGTATACTGTGTAAATAATGACAATTCATTCGCATACACACTTAGCGCAGCAGATAAATTAAAATTATATTCCATTAACAGTTTATTTAAACGTTGGTTATTCGTTTCTTTTAGAGGAGAAGTATTTTCCAACAGTTGGTCTACATAGTATCTAAAACCTTTTAATGAAGGTGACCTTCCTGATGATGCATGAGATTTTTCTACTAAACCAAATGATTCTAATTGTTTCATTTCATTTCTTATAGTAGCTGGACTCACATCAACATTATGTCTCTCAATAATTGTTTTAGAACCGACAGGTAGACCATAATCCACATAATCTTCAACAATGGCATTTAAAATGCTCAATTGTCTATCTGTAATCATGTTTCCACCTCATTAGCACTCTCTTCTTCCAAGTGCTAATTATAATTTATCAAATTGGTCAAAGTAAGTCAATGTTAAAGCCTTGACCTCTTAAAATTAATCTAATAAGAATGCTTCAAAGACTTCATTGCCAATAACTTTACCTCGATCAGTCAATTTAACAGCGTTATTGTCATTAATAATTAAGCCCTTTTTACTTAGGTCAGTAAGTGCCTCAGCATAGATTTGATCAATGTTTTCATTGAATTTATGATTGAACACAGATTTATTTACCCCTTGATTCATTCTTAAACCTAAAAACATCTGTTCTTCCATTTGTTCGCGATGAGTGGGTGTGGTTTGATGTAAAATAGGACGTTCGCCGTTTCTAATCTTCTTAATATAGTGATTAACAGGATTGACATTTGAGTACCTTATTCCATGAACGTATCCACTGGCACCTGCTCCGAAGCCATAATAACCTTCGTTCATCCAATACACTTTGTTGTGTTCAGATTCATGACCAGGTTGACCAAAATTCGAAATTTCATATTGATGCATTGAAGATTGATTAATTTTATCAAGTAATAACTCATACATTTCTTCCCCTACATCTTCGTTTGGAAGTTTTAACTTTCCTTTTCTATATAAATTATAAAATTGAGTTTTAGGTTCAAGAATTAGACCGTAACTTGAGATATGATTAATATCCATTGATAACGCAATATCTAAACTGTCTTCAAATTGTTTAAGTGTTTGACCAGGAAGATGATACATCAAATCAAGACTGATAGAGTTAATCTGGTATTGATTAGCGAGCTCGACAGCATTGTATATATCTGCCGTATTATGTGTACGCCCAAGTACTTTTAATAAATCTTGGTCAAATGTTTGAACACCCATTGAAATGCGATTGACGCCGTAGTCTTTTAAAAGTTTAATCTTTGATGGTGTAAGTTCATCTGGATTTGCTTCAAAAGTATATTCTCCTGAAATAGTAAAGTGCTCATTGATAGCTTTTAACAAACGCTCTAATTGTGACTCATTTAACGCTGTAGGTGTGCCTCCTCCTACAAACATTGTTTTTAATGTGCGATTGTCAGCTGTTTTAAATTCTTCAATTAAGCAATCTAAATACTCATCAAATGGTTGATTTTGTATAAAGTATTTATTGAAATCACAGTAAGTACAAATTCTGACACAAAATGGAATATGAATATATGCACTTTTAACTTTCATATTTTCGCCTCGCTTTTAGGACAAAATTCAAAATAAAAAGCTGGGACATTAGAGTCCCAACCTTATTATTAATCTTCATCCATTTTTAATACTGCTAAGAAAGCGTCTTGAGGTATTTCAACATTACCTACTGCTTTCATTTTTGCTTTACCTGCTTTTTGCTTTTCTAATAATTTACGTTTACGGCTGATATCTCCACCATAACATTTCGCAAGTACATTTTTACCCATTGATTTAATATTTGTACGGGCAATGATTTTATGGCCAACTGCAGCTTGTACGGGTACTTCGAATTGTTGTCTAGGGATTAATGTTTTTAATCTTTCAACAAGCGCTTTACCGCGTTCATATGCAAATTCTTTATGAACAATAAAACTTAAAGCATCTACTTTTTCGCCGTTTAATAAGATATCCATTTTAACTAAATCACTTTCTTTATAGCCGATAAGTTCATAATCAAATGAAGCATAGCCTTTTGTATTTGATTTAAGTTGGTCGAAGAAATCAAATACTACTTCTGAAAGTGGAATTTCATAAATAATATTGACACGAATATCATCTAAATAGTCCATATTGATAAATTGTCCACGCTTACGTTGGCATAATTCCATAACAGCACCTACATAATCATTCGGTACCATCATTGTTGCTCTAACGTAAGGCTCGTAAATTTCATCAATTTGATCTCTCTCAGGCATTTGTGCTGGATTATCAACGATTTTTTTCTCACCATTTTTTAGAATACATTCATAAATTACAGATGGAGCTGTCGCTATTAATTCGATTCCAAATTCTCGTTCGATACGTTCCTGAATAATTTCCATATGCAGCATGCCTAAGAATCCTGTACGGAAACCAAAGCCTAAAGCTTGAGAAGTCTCAGGTTCGAATTCTAGTGATGAATCATTCAGCTGTAATTTTTCTAAGGCTTCTCTTAAATCATTATATTTTTTATTATCAATTGGGAATAAACCACAGAACACCATTGGATTCATTTTTTTATAACCTTTTAATGGTTGTGCTGCTGGGCGTTCTGCATGCGTGATAGTATCCCCTACACGTGAATCATCCACATTTTTGATGCTTGCGATGATGTAGCCAACATCTCCAACAGTTAGTTCTTCGACTGGAAGTTGTTTAGGTGTGTTAATACCAACTTCGGTTACCTCGAATTCTTTACCAGTCGCCATCATTTTGATTTTGTCCCCTGCTTTAACTACGCCATCCATAATTCGAATTGAAGAAATAACACCTCTATAAGCATCATATTCAGAGTCGAAAATTAATGCTTTTAATGGTTCAGAAGGATCCCCTTCTGGTGGTGGTACGACTTCAACGATTTTTTCTAATATTTCTTCAATACCAATATTAGATTTAGCACTTGCTAAAACAACATCATCTTGATCTAAACCAATAACATCTTCAATTTCTTGTTTAACACGTTCAGGATCTGCAGCTGGTAAATCAATCTTATTCACTACAGGAAGTAATTCTAAGTCATTATCAAGTGCAAGGTATACGTTTGCCAGGGTTTGTGCTTCGATACCTTGTGCAGCATCTACAACTAAAATAGCCCCTTCACATGCTGCTAAAGAACGAGAAACTTCATAAGTAAAATCGACATGCCCTGGTGTATCAATTAAGTGGAAAATATAATTCTTACCATCTTTAGCTTCGTATTTTAATCTAACCGCATTCAACTTAATAGTGATACCGCGTTCTCTTTCTAAATCCATTGAATCTAATAATTGTGACTGCATTTCTCGTGTTTCAACACTTTTAGTGTTTTCTAAAATTCTATCAGCCAACGTTGACTTTCCATGGTCAATATGGGCAATGATAGAAAAGTTTCTAATATTTTCTTGTCGGTTTAACCGTTCTTCATTATTCATTCTATCTACTCACTTTCATAATATTCAAATAGAGCATTATGTATGATATTCTTTGATATAATAACGTGTTTGCCCCATAATTGCAACTAATGGCAATTTCATGTACATTTTACTGACAGACTCTATTTTACTGTAAATCATCGCTTGTTAAAAGCCTCATTGAAAATAAATGATTGCAGTTTAATAGTACATTTGATAAAATGTTTCTTGTTGTAATCAAATATTTATTTGATGATCATAGATCACTTTTAGGAGGTGACATTCAATGCCAAATATTAAATCTGCTATTAAACGTGTTAAAACAACTAACAAAGCTGAAGCACAAAACATTTCTCAAAAAAATGCTATGCGTACTGCAGTTAAACGTGCGAAAACAGCTATCGCTGAAAACGCTGAAAACAAAAATGAATTAGTACGTATCGCTGTGAAAAAAGTCGACAAAGCTTCTCAAGCTAACTTAATTCACTCAAATAAAGCTGACCGCATTAAATCAAAATTAATGGTTGCAGCTAAATAATGAAAAGGGGTCGGGACATAAATGTTCTGACTTCTA
>NZ_KV840321.1:0-711 GCF_001839185.1 Staphylococcus sp. HMSC65H10
ATTGCAATAGTGCGGGGGGCACTAATTGTTAATTTACCTATTAATTATTTATTACATTTACTAAGCCAGTAAATGTAATAATATAGCATTGACGACTATCGGTCACTATGATACGAATGAAATTGTTAGAAAAGTAACGCCCTCTTCTTCGTGTCTGAATTGAAACCTAAGAGATAAGGGACGTGTATATTAATCTCACCTCATATATCTGTTAACAGTTAATTTCTAATCAACAAAAAATATTACGTCCAATGATTTGAATTTTATGTATTTGTAGGTATTTAAAAGATTTTAAATCTGATCATCAATTTCACCCCTTTAATTTTTATTATATACTAGCATTGAATACTAAAAGAAAATAGGTGAAAATAAATGGATTTATTTATAAATAAAATGAATGAAGTAGCAAAAAATATAGGAATGTTAAACTCAAATTTTAAAAATCCGTCAGGATTAACTAAAAAAGGACAACTATCAACAAGTTACGATTTATCATTGTTGTTATTACAAGCAAGTTTAAATCCAATTATCGTTAAAATTTGGAAAAAAGAGAAACATATAGTAAGAATATTAGGAGATAATACAAGAAAATCGGAAATTAAAAGTACTGTATATAATAAAAGTTTAAATAATTATTATGATATTTTAGGTGGAAAGACAGGTACCGTAGGTTTTATAAAAAATTTAAGTGTCCTGTTATATGCTAAAGAT
>NZ_KV840322.1:0-32210 GCF_001839185.1 Staphylococcus sp. HMSC65H10
TTATTTTGGACTGTATTTATGTCCCAGCCCCTTCCTTTATATAAAATAACTTCGACTCACAATAATTAGTTCAAGCGTGTTGGTGTATCGCCTGTTTTGATGACATTAAGTGCAGCGTTTAATCCGCCTTCAACTAAGTTACGTACCGCTTCATCAGAGAAAAATGCGATATGTGGTGTTAATTGAATTCTGTCATTTTCGATTAATTTTTTGAATGTTTCATCTTCAAGTTCTTTACCAGTAAAGTCAAATGTGAAGTAAGGCATTTCGAACTCGTAAGTGTCGACAGCTGCGCCTGTTAATTTGCCTTCATTGACCGCATCGATTAATGCTTCTGTATCTACAACTGCACCACGTGCTGCGTTAACTAAGATTGCGCCATCTTTGAATTTCGCAAACATTTCTTTATTGAAAATGTGGTGGTTGTCTGCAGAACCTGGCATGTGTAAAGAAACGATGTCCGCATCTTTAACTGCTTCTTCAATCGTATCTTTATATTCTAAGAAATCTAATGAATCATTTGGATATAAATCATAACCTACAATTTTAGCACCGAAGCCTGCGAAAAGGTTACCAGTTAATGCGCCGATACGTCCTGTACCGATAATTGCGACTGTCATGTCTTTTACTGGTCTTGCCATAATTGTCGCATCCCAAGTAAAGTCATAGTCTTGAACACGTTTTTCAATACGTGGGAATCTACGTACAAGATTTAATGCAGCAGCTACTGAGTATTCCGCAATTGTTTCAGGAGAATAGCTAGGCACGTTTGAGATAATAATACCGTGTTTTTTCGCTAATTCTAAATCATACATATCAAAACCTGCAGTACGTTGTGCGACTTGTTTGATGCCCATTGCTTCTAATTTAGGGTAAGCTTCTTTTTCAAGTTTGCCGAATTGCATTGTTGTAACGCCGTCAAACCCTTCAAGCTGATCCAAAGTATCATAGCTTAAGAAGTCATTTGAGAATGAAACTTCAACATCATTCTCTTTAGCCCAGTTCAAAGCTACATCTTTTTCATAATCACGTGTACCAAAAAATTTAATTTTTGTCATAATTACTCCCTCAATTCTAAAAGTTGTATAGTAGAGTAATTCATATCCTATCTAATATATTATGTGAATACATTCACAAAGTCAATAGGTTATAAATTAATCTGAATAATCTGTCAAACTGATTATACTCCATTTGCGTACGTTTGCATATATGATTGTTCAATACTTTTAAAATTTTAAATAACATTGTATAAAGCGGTGTCTATATACCATGATTCTGGAACAATTATTGGATTATAAACATCTAGACACTTTCTATTTTGGAACTCTACGACAAAACAATATTGAGGTTGGCTGAACTAAAAATACGCACGCCATAGTTTAGAAATTCACTATAGCGTGCGTATTAGATTAGTCATCTTTCTTTTTATAACGAATTGTCGGCTGATGTTCACCTTTTGTGAACGCTTCTGTTGCTTTTCGTCTGCGTTCAGCCCGTAACTTTCTGTTTTTCTTAGCTTCTCTTTTATTATAAGCAATATTCAAAGAAGCCCCTTTTTGGGTGTTGTCTTTCATATACATATACGAACCAACGTTATAAGCCGTACGTACAATCATTTGCCCAGCGACTGGTGACGTCATGTATAAGAATAAGATCGTTAATAGCGTTCTGACACTGAAATAATCACGTGTAAACCAAAAATAAATAAATACACCAATTAATGAAAACAACACAGATAAGGTTGAACTTTTCGTTGCGGCGTGTGCACGCAAGAAGATATCATCAAACTTTAAAATACCGATGGCACTAATGAGAGCGACAATAGATCCCAACAAGATAAGGACAGCTGCGAATAAACTAACGATTTCGTTTATTATCAAAGATTCGTCCTCCTTCTACGAAGCGTGAGATACCAATGGTACTCAAGAATGCGAGGATAGCGATAATTAAGCTCGCATCTAAGAAAGTTAAGGTGTTTAAGACGATACTAAGTAAGCCTACAATAGAGATAATCATCGCACCAATACTATCAAATGCGACCACCCTATTAGGTGTTGTCGGTCCTTTAATCACACGTATCAAAGCGATAATCACCGCAATACCGTAAATGACTAAAGCGCTACGTATCATCCAATCTATGACCATTTCAATCATTTGAGCACCTCCCATATCAAACGTTCATATTTCTTAATCTGCTTGGTTAAAACGGCTTTATCTTTTTCAGAAACATCGATCGCATGAATAAAGAAACGACTGCCATCAGGTGATACCCTGAGTACAAGCGAGCCTGGTGTCAACATAATTAACAAGGTCAGTAAAGTAATCGCCCAGTCTCTTTTCAATGACGTTTCATAAATTAATAAACCTGGGTTCATGTCACGTGATTTAAATAAGATATAGTTGATGGTTGATAAACTCGATATCAACAGCTGCATATTATAAATCAAAATGAATTTAGAAATAATCCAGACTTTCTTTAAGTAGAAGACACGTTTAAAGAAGAATCGATGGATTAAATATACAATCGCAATACCAATCAGATATCCAGCAATAAATGTAGACAAGTGGAATTTATCTTCGTCTTGAAAGAGCGTCCATAATACAGCAATTAAAATATTCAGGGTTAGTTGGGCTAACATTATTCCACCTCCACATTTGGGATAACTGATTTGATATAGTCACTAGGGTTTATATTAAATTCAGCCGCATGATGTGCGACATCTAAAATCCATTCGGCACAAAGCCCCATCAGGATAGTCGCAACTGTTAATAAAATCATCGCAATCAACTTATGCGGCAAGATTGGTTGTCGTTGGACTACAGGCATCTCTTCTCTACCGAAATACATATAGAAAAAGACTTTCAATAAACTATACATCGCAATCAAGCTGGTGATAATCATCAGTGCGACACCGACCACATACCCTTCAGCGAGTGCACCTTGTATAATCAGTAATTTCCCAGGAAATCCACTGAATGGCGGTACGCCGCCAATAGATAATGTGACAATAAATAAAATAATACCTAATGACGGATGCGTATGAATCAAACCGCCCATTTGTTTATAACTTCGGCAACCTGTTAAGACAACAAAGACACCCATGACTAAGAATAATAAGGTCTTAATAATCATGTCATGACCGGCATAGAAAATCGCACCTGTCACACCTGCTTGATTCAAGGTACTGATACCCATGACTGAGAAGCCGATAGACAAGATAACTTGATAAGCAGCTATTTTCTTCACATCTTCATAACCCAGTACACCGATAGCACCAATAATCATCGTAATGATTGCCATATAGTACATGAGTTGATGTGTAATATCAGGCTGTTGATCAAATAACAACACCATGACACGAATTAACGCATACACACCGACCTTTGTCATCAATCCCGCAAATAACGCAGCTAATTCAGTATTTAATGCGGCATAGGCTTTAGGCAGCCACATAAACATGACTAAAGCTGCTTTACCGCCGAACACGAAGATCATAATAATCGCAATCATTGGCATCATCGGCGGTTGGTCACTTTCACTTATCCGCATCGCTAAATGACCGAAGTTCAATGTGCCGAGTGTGCCATATAAATAAGCGACACCGATAAGGAAGAACCAAGAACTGACAACGTTCATTACGACATAAATGACACTCGCACGTAATTGTTCTAGTGTTTGACCAAGTGTTAATAAGACGAACGACGCAATCAACATAATTTCAAACATCACGTACAAGTTGAAAATATCAGCAGTTAAGAAACTGCCGTTGACACCTGTCAGCATAAATAAAATAAAGGATGGTAAGAAATAACGGTTCGCAAGATGTTCACGCTTACCAAAACCGAAATAAATAACACAAGTAACCACTAAGTTGGCAATTGTGACAAAGAAAATACTTAAAGTATCGCCGACAAATTGAATGCCGAATGGCGGCTGCCAATCACCAAAATTGATTACTAACGGTTGATGTTGATAGACATACGCTAATAAATAAGCTGAAACTGCTGTGTTGATGATTTGAATCGTAATCGCGATACGTCTCGTAACCATTAAACGTTCTTTAAAGAAGAATAAAATTAATCCTGTGACTAAAGGCAACAACAGTGGGATTAACATCATATTATTCATCGACATCATCATCCTCACCGCGTAACGCTTCAATTCGGTTTACCCGTGTCACTTTATAAGTACGATAGACTAAGACAAGTAAGAATGCGGAAACCGCAAATCCGATGACAATTGCGGTTAAAATCAACGCTTGTGGTAAGGGATCTACATAATTACTGCCTTCATCGTTAATAATCGGTACTTTTGTACCATCAAAGCCGCTCATCGCTAAAATGACTAGGTTTGCGACATGTGTATAAATGGCAGTACCTAAAACGATACGAATTAAGTTTTTCGATAAAATCATATACGTGCCTGCAAAAGTTAAAATACCAATAATTATAATAAGTATGACGTTCAACTTTTATCACCACTTATCGCAAGCATAATTGTCGTCACTGAACCGACGACTGTTAATAAAATACCGAATTCAAACAAAGTCACACTAGAAAGATGCACTTTCTCTAAGTAAGGCAATGTGACGTAAACATCCTCATGTGACAATAAAGGGTGTCCAAAAAACATTGGCACGATTGCGGTAGCAATGGATAATAAAGAACCTGTAATCGTAACTGCTCTGAAATCCAGCGGCAGTGAACGAATGACCTTTTCAACATCAAAGGCTAGAAACATCAGGATAAACGCTGAACTGAAAACTAAACCGCCGATAAAGCCGCCACCTGGATTATCATGACCCGCTAAGAAAATATAAGAACCGAAGGTCAAAATAATGAAAACTGCTACTTTAGAAATCGTTTCTAATACAATGTCATTTTCGTGCATCTGAATCACCCTTTCTGATTTTGAATTTAATTAAGGAATAGATACCGAGACCCACTATCATAATGACAATGCCTTCTAACATGGTATCTAGTGCTCTGAAGTCTCCGAGAATTGCGTTGACAATATTTTTAGAACCTGCCAATTTATCACTATGTTCATAGAAACTTGAAATCTTATTAAACGCTTGTTCTTGTTGTGCAATAATCACAAACGTCACGACAAAGAGCGACATTAATAAAGCAATAGATAGCTTGACCGCTTCTTTCCCGACATGTACTTTATCTCGTCGTACGTTTGGTAAATGGTAAAAGACTAATAAGAATAAGATAGTCGTAATCGTTTCAATCACTAACTGTGTCATCGCCAAGTCTGGCGCTCTCATTAAGACAAAGACAATCGCAATCGTATAACCGATAACACCGTTAATAATAATCATCGCCATACGTTCACGTAAGAACACTAATGCAACAGATAAGAAAGCAATATTGGCAGTGACTAAAATTTCAAACCACGTAATCGGCTTCACTTTGAAACCTTCAACAGGTATCCAACCGACGCGAATAAAACCATAAGCCAACATACCGAAGAATAAGAAATAAATCACATGTAAGTATTGATTTAATCGGTTATTCATCATCAACTGCATCCCGCTTCTACTAAAACGCTCACTTCCGCTTAACATACCGCGATAGATACTGTTGATGGATAGAAACTCTGGTAACTTGTTGTAAACGTTCATCCAACGTGAACGCCATAAGAGTAAAATACCCACGACATAAATCGTTAAGGTAATCCATAACTCAGGACTTAAACCGTGCCATGCGGCAATGTGCGGAATAAATGGTGCTACTTTATCTGAATGTCCAATATCACGTAAGGCAGGACCGATTAAATATCGCCCTAAGACGTTCGGGATAATAAAGAATAATGGCATGCCAAGTGTGATCACTGCCGGCGCAATATACAGTCCTACCGGCTCGTGTTCAGGTACTTGCGGTAAGCCCTCTTTGTGTAACGGGCCAAAGAAAGTATCTTTGACTAAACGTAAGCTGTAAATGAACGTAAAGAGACTGGCAACCACACCAACAATCAACATCACAGAAACAAAGACTTGGTCATACATCGTAAGTTTTTTCGCGCTGACCAATGTCGCAAAGAACATTTCCTTTGATAAGAAACCATTAAATAACGGGAGACCTGCCATCGCCATTGCGCTGATGGTCATCATCACAGTTGTGACTGGCAAGAGTTTACGTAAACCGCCTAAACGCGATAAATCACGTGTGCCTGTTTCATGATCTACAATACCAACACCCATAAAGAGCACACTCTTAAAGAGCGCATGGTTGATTAAATGAAACAGTCCCGCAAATAAACTCGCAACATAAAAGGCTTGGAACCCTTGTGCTTGGTGACTATATGCTAAAAATCCAAAGCCGACCATCGACATAATCATGCCGAGTTGACTGATTGTGGAATAAGCAAGCAACCCTTTTAAATCACGTTGTCCAACTGCCACAAAGGAACCGACCATTAAAGTGATAATACCAATTGTGATAACAATATAAGCTACCCATGGCTCATAACCTAATATCGGTGTAAAACGAAATAGTAAGTATAATCCGGCTTTAACCATTGTCGCAGAGTGCAGGTAAGCACTGACAGGTGTCGGTGCTTCCATCGCATCTGGCAACCAGATATGAAATGGAAATTGTGCCGATTTCGTAAAGGCACCTAATAAAATAAAAACAACCGCAAGTGGGAACCAAGGAGATTCATACATCGTTTGGCGAACGGGAATCTGTACTAATTCAGATATAGTATTTGTACCGGTAATATTAAATAAAATCACAAACCCGACCATCATAAACATACCGCCAAAGACAGTGATTAAGAATGATTTCATTGCGCCTGCCTGACTTGTTGGTCGGTTATACCAATAAGCAATTAATAAGAAAGACGCAATACTCGTTAACTCCCAAAATACGTACAGCAGTATGGTATTATTTGCTAGCACAACGCCTAACATCGCAAACATGAACATTAATAAATACACGTAGAACCTTGGCAAATCATCATGTGCTTTTGATAGGTATGCATTCGCATATAATACAACACCTGTACCAATTAAAGTGATTAACAAGGCAAAGATTAAAGACAAGCCATCTAATCTGAACGCAAAATTTACATCGATTGACGGCATCCACGGCAATGAAACCATAACCAGTTGATTGGCGGCGATGCGTGGAATCATGGTTATAAAATAAATTGCGCTGATAACGGGCGCACTTAACGCTATCCATCCAGCTTGTCTGCTTAAAGTTGTTCTGTACCGACCCGTGTTATGCGTAATTTCTTGTTGTGCTTGTTCTGACGCTGAAGCTGGTCGTGCAGAACGATTCGGCAGGTTTGTCATGAGTACGAACAACATCACAACAATAATAAAGACAAACAGCCAAATAAGGCTCATAAGAAGTGAGACTCCTTTCTATAGTTGAGTTAAAGTCATATCTAAAAAATAAAAATTAAAGATCTAATTGAATCGTAATCGTGCGGTTTTGTTGCGGAACATCTATAAATTTGAGGGTCTCAGATAAAGTCTGATGACCGAGGTATTTTTGTATCACTGTAAGCGGTGTACCCGATTGGTACGCATGATAAGCAAAAGTTTTTCGTAAAGATTGAAGACCGATTTGAGAGAGTCCATTTTGAACAGCAGCATCATGAATAATACGATACGCTTGTTGGCGAGAGAGCGGACGTTTTGTTTTCATAGAACGAAATAGATAATCGTCATGACCAATTCCTTTATCTTTCATAAATTCATCCAATTCCTCACATAACGATTGAGGCAACGGCACATTAATTTCAGATATCCCAGGTTGTCGCCAAATATTAATCACAGCCTGACAATGCTCATCTTGTGTTAAAACATCTAGTCCTTTTAAATGAATTAACGTACTAATTCTTAAACCTGTATGTATCGCTAAACGAAACAACAAATAATCACGCTGGTTATGTTCACGTAACGTTTCATACATCGCTTCAATATCTGATTTATCTTTAATCGGCAACACACATTCCATGAAAAGCCCACTCCTTTCTAATTAACAAAATATTGCCACATTAAATTAATGATACTTAATCATTATAATTCATATTTAAGTAACATTAAAGTAACGAAGTCTCATTTTTTCAAAAAATTTAAAATCGTTTATTTGTTAAAAAGCATAAAAAAGAAGCGAGCCAAAGCTCACTTCTTCTTATTAGTCTAATCGAATAATAGGTTGTTGTTCATTATTACCTATCATGATTTTACTTTCTACCGCTTGTATTTGTGACTTAGGAATATTTAATTTTTTCAAATCTGCAACCTTATATTCTTTCATGAACCCATTTTCAATCTCTTGATTATAATCTGCATAATATGTTTGTGTTCCCCATACTATAACTTTTTCATGCGAAATACCAACTAAAACAGAATATGGTCCAGAACGCGGGTCAAATATATAATAAACCATATCTGTTGGCGCATGAATTAATTTCATTTCACTTTCTGGCTGAATCAAATGGACTTCATTTACTTTGAAATGATGTATTTTACCATCATCTGTTCTACCTGAATATTTACCTTCTAACACTTCTTGTCCTGTGATATATTTTTGATCAAAATTCGGATTCAATATCATCAATGCTACATTGTGTTTAATCTCTTGTTCTGTTAAAGGTCGTTTTTGTGTTTGCGGTTCTTCTTTTTGATTCTCTGTACTTTCTTTTGAAGTATTGGTTTGATTATTATTTTTTGTTTCTGATGTTACTTTGTCTTGTTTAGCGTTTGTTTCTTTTGTCTCTGTTTTCTGTTCTGATGACTTAGAATTTTGTTTATCTTCTTGTGATTGTGTTCCACATGCGGCTAATAAAAGTAGACTCAAGATCATTGTGAGTATCATTCTAAGTTGTTTCATCTTTTACGCCTCAATTCTCAGGGACAAACTGTAATGTGTGCGGTGTTGCTTGATAGATATGTCGTGTTAGCGCATTGATTTCATTTGAATCGAGTTTCAACTGTTCAAGTTCTTTCACTTTAAAGACTTGTGTCTCTTCTTCTTGAATGAATTGATTATAATCTAATTTTACTTTTTGAGATACTGCATCTTCAGAACTGATTGTTGATTTACCAATAACGATTTCATTATCAGATACACCGATTACTGTTTTCTTGTCAGGATCTTTTGTATGTGTTACAAAATAATACTGCATGCCTTCAGGACCATTTTCAACTTGCGGTACTTCTAGAGATTGGAAAAGTACATAGTTCGGAATGCGCACTTGTTGACCGTCATCTGTTTTATAAGTTTTTTGTTTTAAATCTTTAGCATTAACGTAAGTTTTGTTTAATTTAGGGTCTAACAACATCATCGCGATATGTTTTCTATCCACATCTGCTTTAGGACCAGGTGCAAGATCCTCAGGCCCTTTAACTTTACCGCCATCTCTTTCTAAATTTGGTTCTTCATTTTTCTTTGATGAATCTGAGGATTGAGCATCTTTTTCAGTTGTTGCTTTATCAGTTTCTTGTTGTGTTTGTTTAGTTTGTGCATTCTTATTTGTATCAGTGTCAGCATGTGCTTTATCTTTTTTCTCCGCTTCATGCACTTCTATTTTTATATCTTGTTTAGTGTGGTACGTCGTATGTGTTTGTTTTTTCTCTTTAGGTGATTGGTCTTGTGATTGAGTGTCTGTTGTTTCTTCTTGTTTTTGGTCTGCTTGTTTTTCGTTGTTTTCTCTATGGCCACAACTTGCTAAAAGTAGAGTTGAACAAAGCAGTCCAAGCAATAAATGTTGTCGTTTCATGATGTATACCTCCCGATACTTTATTCTTTATAAATATTATACATTAGAAGCTACATTTCCACTATGTAATCCTTATCAAATTCGTCTTTTTAATAAGTTTTGTTTCTTGTCATTGCGGGAACTTATTAATTATGTAATTATAAATGAATTCAAAATTAATTTTGTTCATAACTTTGTAGAGAGAAAGGAGGCAATTTATGAGTGAGATTAAAGTAGGAATCATTGCTGCTCCAGGGTTTCCTATGGATTTATCAGAGACACTAGCTGAACAAATGCCTACTTCACTAAATAGTAAATTAAAAGAAGATATCAAATGGACTTTCGAATGTGTTTCTGACCCATTAATTGGTTCTGCGGAAGACGTCAACAAAAGTTTAGACGCAGCTCAATCTCTTAAAACCCATCATAAATGGGACTATGCGATTGTTGTGACAGACTTACCCATTGTCGAACAACGTAAAGTAATAGTAGGTAATTTAGATGAGCCTATGGCTACTGGATTAATCTCAATTCCGGCTTTAGGTTTATTTGGTGTGAAACGTAAATTGAAACAATGTCTGCTTTATTTTGCGGAAATTATATACTTACATCAAACGAACGAGGATTATCAAACAAAAAAATTAAATCTTTCATTATTTACACGTGTAAAGCCCATTAGAAATATATTCGATGATAAACAAGAGAATGATATGGAAACGCAAGATGATCAAGAAGCCGGAGATGATACCTCCCACTCCAAAACAACAACCAAGTTTATTTTAAACCCACTTATTATAAGTTGGATTTTATTATTAGCTGGAATGACCAGAGCCAATCAACCGCTTAAAGAAATTCCAAACTTCAAAAAGATTATTTCCATTTCCTTTGCGACAGCTACATACTTAACCATTTTCTCTACCCCATGGCAATTAAGTATTGAATATACTAACTTAAGATTTATCTTTATGACGACACTAGCCATTGGCGGAATGACCCTTTGGATTATGTATGCACACTCGTTATGGGAACATGAAACTTCGTTAACAACTAAAACTTATCGAACAGTTTACAATGTAACAACTGTCTTAACTCTATTGATTATTATTGTATTCAGCTATCTCATCTTATTCTTACTGCTTACAATCAGTGTCGCTTTATTTGTGCCAAATGATTTATATAACATGCAGACGATTAATGAAGGACAGCGTACACTCGGACAGTTCTTGTACCTTGTATGGTTTGTGACATCACTTGGTTTCTTAGCAGGTGCTTTAGGCGCATCTGTCGAAAACGAAAAGAAAATTCGTGCTATGACTTACTCTTATCGTCAACGTGCACGCTATGAAGAAGCAAAAGAATGGGAAGCTTCCAATTACTATTCATCAGAATCACACCAAAAAGATAATGATGATAACGATCAAAACAATTAAAGAAAGGAGGCTGTAAATTTATGGAACAACTTGTCGTAGGCATTATCGCTTCACCTGGTATTGCGAATAAACTTTCGCATAAATTAGTAGACACATTACCCGGTTTATTAAATGACTACATTTCATCTCAATACCAATGGAAAATTGAAGTCATTGTTGATGCGTTAACAGGATCTGCAGAAGATGCAGACCAAGCCTATCAAAAAACCGAAGACTACTTAGATCGTTATAACTGGAACTATATTATCAGTTTAACTGACTTACCATTACTTCATGATAATGAGTCAGTCATCGCTGTTGATATCAACGAAGAAAACGGGGCTAGTATTATTTCAATTCCCGCTTATGGTTGGCGTCCTGTTACCAAACGTCTAGAAAGAACAGTGCTGACGATTATTCATGAAATCAATCTATTTTTCAGTGACAACCCAAATCAAAACAATGAAGATGAAAATCATCAAGCAACTTATCGAGAAATATTCCCTTTCTCTAAACTAAGAAAAATCCGTACTTACACTGATGATACACATACGATGCATATCCGTTATATTGTCGCATCTAAAGCATCCGGTTACTTCCGTTTACTCAGTGGAATGACCTTTGCGAATAACCCATTAAGATTAATGCAAAGTATGAATAGTGTGATTGCGATTGCATTTACAACCGGCGCGTCCGGTTTAATCTTCTCCACCATGTGGTCTTTAAGCAATACCTTTACCACATGGAGATTAACAGTTATGTCCCTCTTTGCGATTTTCGGTATGATTTTATGGATTATCTTAGCGCATAACTTATGGGAAAGTGAACGCTTCAGTATTAATAAACGTATTACACGGTTATATAATTTAACAACTCTGACCACACTGACAACGTCAGTCATTATTTATTATGTAACACTCTTTACGATATATTTGATTGCAGCTTCTATTTTATTACCAGCACCCTTCCTAGGAAAGACCTTAGAACTCGGACATCCTGCCACATTCACTCTTTATCTGTCTATCGCATGGTTCGCAGCTTCTCTTTCAACAATTGCGGGAGCCATTGGTGCAGGTATGCGTAACGAAGAACTGGTACGAGAAAGTACGTATGGTTCTAGACAACAAATGAGAAAAGCCCTAATCAAAGAACGTTCTGATAATAACTAACTATTGAAATCAAGATGCAATGACATCTTGGTTTCTTTTTTTATTTACTTATACCCTATACGGTAGCCTGACGGTTGTCTGCGTTCAGACATCCGAACCTCTTAAAACCGCTTAAAATCAATACTTCTATACAAAACGCTTTAACCTCCAATTAAGTATCAAATGAAATAAGCAGTATGTCTTGTAAGCGAATTATTTTTTGTAATTTTCTCATGCATGACAAAAAATCCACAAATTATTACCAAAAGACAAATTATAATGATTTGATATTTATGATACGCTATATTTAAGAATTCCTAAAAATTTTGTTAAAACTTGTTAAATAGTATCACTCGAAAACTTTACAATTTTAGCGAGGGAGCCGAGTTAAATGGAAATCAAACAGTATGTATTACGTATCAAAAGCAAAATCCTATTACAGCCGACTGACTTGGTATTTCACAAAGGTGAAATCAATCATATTATTGGCAGAAATGAAGTTGGCAAGTCTCAATTAGCTAAAGATTTCGTACTTAATCACAGCGGTCATATGCGCCCAGAGATTACAGAAAACACAACTTTGATTAGTAATGCATCATGTATTCCAAGAGATATCACTAAAGATTTTCTCATTCAATTACTCAAGAGTTATTTTATTTGTACCGTCAAAATCGATTACTTGGGTGACTTGTTAGGGATTGAAACTATTCCTGATCACATCCCTATTCGAAAATTAAACAAAGGACAACAAGAAAAGCTGAAGCTATTAAGTTTTCTATCAGAAGACAAACCTATCATCATTTTAGATGAGATCACAAAAGACTTAGACGAAACAACAGTTCACGACTTCTATACTTTCTTTAATAACTATATTTCGGATAATCCTGAAAAAGTAATTATCAATATTACACATAGCGCAAAAGATTTAACATACCTACCTGGTAAGTACTTTTTATTTAAAGACCTGACGATTGAAGAATATGATTCTAAAGAAGCAGTTGTCGATGAATACATTTGTTTCTAAAAACTTGAGGTGTACAAAATGAGGTTAGAGTTAAGAAAAACAGCGTTTAACAAAATAACACTGATTCTTGGTTCGCTTTTTTTATTACTATTCGTTTTAGGTTATGGCTTTACCACCTTTATGAATGATGGTCAAAGCTTGTCATATGGTGAATATTTCTTCAACACATATACGATTGCGGTAGAAACTGGATTCATACTCTTTTCATTCATCATCGCTTATTACTTCAATAAAGAGTATGCAGATCAAAACATCTTATTTTATAAGTTATTAGGAAATACAGACTTCACCTTCTTTTACAAAAAGATGTTTGTCATTTTCTTAGAATGCTTTGTATTTGTATGTATTGGCATCACTGCCATTTCTTTGATGTTTGGTAATTTCTCGCATTATTTCTTTTTAATCATCATGTTTTCTTTATTAATCTTGCAGTATATCTTAATCATTGGAACAATCAGTATTTTAATTTCCAAAATTTTAATCAGTGTTATTGTCAGCCTAATCTATTGGGTTATTTCTATTGTCTTAGTAATGCTTAATCCAACCATCTTCGGCATCCTTTCGCCTTTTGAAGCAAGCAATGTAATGTACCCTAACGTCGATGCTACATTAAATGGAGATACCTTAGCACTGACTTCTTACGATATTACATTATTGGTTGTTTATTTCCTTTTACTCTTTGCGATCAACTTCGTCGTACTTTTCTTTGCACGAAAACGTTGGTTGCAATTAGGGCTATAACTTGAAAACATAAACAAGAGGCAGAGTTAAATCCGCCTCTTTTTTCTACATACTCCCTAATAGAAAGGTGTGTACATTAAATATGAATGACTCAATGTTCTGGAAATCTTTCATGATACCTGTGTATTTAATGGTTGCCTTTTTAGGTTTTCTATTATTTAAATTTTATATCCAAGCAAACATGGCTTCTATTATTTTAATTGTCGGTCCATTAATTTATGTGGCAATTGCTTCTATCATTTATAACACTAATCGTAAAAGACAAAACAAATAGCGTTGTATATTTTTAAATAACTGTTGTGCTATCATTCTGCAAAATTGATTCACAACAGTTATTTATATATTTAACTATTTTCGTTTTCTACTTCTGTCAGCATAAAGCGCAGCAATTTATCAACTTGAGGATCTTTGATGAAATAATACGCCATTTTCCCTTCTTTGCGGAAATCTATAACTTCTTTTTTATAGAGTATGCGTAAATGATGAGAAGTAGAGGCAATACTCATTTGAAGCAATTTCGCAATGTCGCAAACACACAGTTTCTCTTCTTCAAGCAACGCAAATAAAATCGTTAATTTCTTTTTATCACCTATTGCGTTTAAAGTATTCATTGCCTTAATAGTGTGTGTTTCACTTAAAAAGTCAGAAGCATTTTTCACTTTATCTTCATGCACATACATGATGTCACATTGTTCATTAGACACCTATCTCCCATCCTTTCTATGAAACAAAGCTTAACAATGTTTGTATGGTTTTGTTTTCAATCAAAATGTATAAACCTAAGCCAATATAGATAATTGCCATAATCCATCGATTATATTTCTCCACAGTTTCACCAATACCCGGAACTTTTGCTAATTTTTGTGCAGAGAATACCAATAAGAAAATCATGATTACAAATACAATTAATGTCACAATAACTTGCGCTAAAGTCAAACTGACAAAGTACGGTACAAATAAACCGATATTATCTGCTCCACAGCTTGCTAGGGTAACAAGCGCAACAATGCCAACTAATTTGGACATTCCTTTTTTATCCAACTCTCTCTTGGCACGTGCTTCCCCTTCACAATCATCAAATAATGCCACTTTGATTCCTAAATATAGAGGGATGATACCTAATAAACCTAACATCCATTTCTCAGGTACATAGTGTAAGATAAACGCAAAAAACAAACTGATGACAATTAAGGCACCTGATCCTAAAAACTGTCCAATATAAATATCACGATACTCACGTTTGGTTTGTGCACGTGCGAAATAAATCAACAAAATCACTAATAAATCTAAAGCAGTCGCTGTATAAAGTATGACTGCAGTCAAAGCGGTCTGTATCACTTTGTCACCTCATTCAAAAATAAATTTGAATGTATTATAACACTCTAAGAGTTAAAATCACAGGTCATAATAAAAAGACCTTCATATAACGAAGGTCTTGAACTCTATCATTATGAACGCAGTATCTTTTTAACAGCTTTCGCAAATTGTTTAGGTTGTTGTGCATAACCGTAATGTCCACCTGTAACTTGAAACAGATTTGCATTTAAGCTATGCGCAAAATATTTAGCCGCTTCATACCCTAGCGATTCTTTCGATTGTTCACCTTGCAAGAACTTGATTGAAACATCTTTGGCCTTCAAAGCTTCTATATCAATTTGATAATTCAAATATTGCCGGAGTTCATATTGAAGCCAAATGTTTGTTGATTCACTACTGCGTATTTGTGAAGTACTCGGTGAACAAACCGCGCAAGGAGCAATCGTATTCTCTACTAACACCTGCATATCTGAGTGCGAAGGATTAATCAAACGTTCATACTGACGCATTGCAGCCGGCACTCCTTCAATCATTGCAGTACGTGCGATTTGTTCAGTTTGCGGCACATAATCTTCTCTGTTTGGAAGTACAGAAGTATTTAAAGGCTCATGAACAAGTAATGTCTTAACCAATTCTGGATACATACACGCAAATTCTAATGCAGGAACAGCACCTGTGTCTGTCGCAAAAAGATAAACAGGATGATTACTAAGCGTTTGTATTAATGTTTTAATATCTTCAACATCCATGGTTAAACAATACGTATCTTTGGTGTTTGCGATAGAACTTGGTAAAGCCGTTAACAATTCACTTGCTCCATAACCTCGTCTATCAGGTAAGACAACAGTAAAATAATCTTCTAGCTTATGTGCTAAATCCAAATAACTATCATTGATTCCGCTAGCGCCAGGAATACATAACAAAATCGGTCCATGTCCCATCATGTCATAACGAATGATTGCATTATTTGTTTCTAAAGCATACATTTCTCTCATTCCTTTAACTCCATCATTACTATCATCATACCTTAATCTCCATCAACATATAAATCAACTGCATCTCTTGTCTGACTTAAATGTGCGATATGATTTGTATAGTCTTTCGCAAGATATGTGTAAAACAAAGTATCAACAGTGATGAGCTGTGCGATTAACGAACTTGTTGCGGCTAATCGCAAACTACGATCTGAACTTGCGTCATGGAACAAACACTCATCCGCTTCATTGGCGAGTTCTGAATCTTTTCGACTGGTCATACCGATAACCGGAACATGATAATGGCGCGCGACTTGCGCTAACTTTAATGTTTCTCGGTTTTGGCCTGAATTTGAGATACCTATCATTAAAGTACCTTCATTGTTACTTCCAGCTAGCGTTGTAGCGATAATGTGTGCATCCGAACTATGAACAACATTCATACCAGCTCTTGTAAATTTTTGAAAGATATCTTCTGCCACAATATGACTTGCGCCTACTCCAAACACAACTAACTTCTTACATTGTCTTAATTTTTCAGCAATTGTTTCTAACGTTTGATCATCTAATAAAGTTTCTGTTGTTTTCAGAGTATACGCTGCTCGATTGAACAGTTTACTTTTAATTTCATTAGCAGGTTCATCTTGTTCCATTTCTTGATACACACTAGCCTGATGATTAGGTAAATAACTTGAAATGGCTAACTTCAAATCCACTAGCCCTTTGAATCCTAATTTATGCACACAGCGGATAACAGTAGCTGAACTTGTTTGCGTTTCTTTACCTAACGCTTGTGCACTCATTTCTAATACCGCTTCCGGTGCTTCAATCAAATATCGTGCTACTTGTTGTTCGTTTTTAGTCAGTTGTTCCATCTGTTCTTCAATATAAATTAATAGTTGTTCATTTCCCATATGTTTTACACCTCTTCTTCAACATCTTGAGGTGCAGTCATTTCTTTTGTTGTTCCGAAGAAGTATGTTGCGATAAATCCTCCCGCATATGCAGCTAATATTCCTGCAATGTAGCCTAAATACATATTGTCATAAATTAAAGGAATCAATGATAAACCACTCGGTCCAATCGCAACAGCACCAATGTGTCCGATACCACCGATAACAGCACCGCCGATACCTCCACCAATACATGCTGTAATGAATGGACGGCCTAATGGTAAAGTCACACCATAAATTAAAGGTTCTCCAATACCTAATATTCCTGCAGGTAATGCACCTTTTAATAAACGAATAATCTTTTTGTTCTTACGGCATCTTACCCAAAGCGCTAATGCCGCACCGACTTGGCCTGCACCTGCCATCGCAAGAATCGGTAATAAGAAAGTTGCATGATCTTGGTTGATCATTTCTATATGAATCGGTGTTAAAACTTGATGTAAACCAAACATAACTAATGGCAAGAATGTCGCACCAAGGATAAATCCGCTAAATGCACCGCCAATATCTAGCACCCAGTTAATAATACCTAATAGACCTTCTGAGATTACACCCGCTATCGGCATAATTAAGAATATCGTCGCAAGTCCCATAATTAATAAGGTAATCGTAGGTGTTACAATAATATCCACCGCATTCGGAATAATTTTATGCAGACGTTTTTCAACAATTGATAGTAACCAAACCGCAAAGATGACACCGATGACCCCACCTTGTCCAGGTGCTAATGCTTCACCGTTAAAGATATTATGCAATGGTTGTTCAGGTGTCATACCTGTCAACATGGTAGCACCACCAATCACACCGCCGAGTCCTGGAGTTGCGCCAAATTCTCTAGCCGCATTAATTCCGACATAGATGACTAAGTATGCTAGCAAACCACTTTTGATAATATCAAAGACTAAAGTCAACTGCTTCCACATCGCACCTTCAATATAACCAGCAGACAATAGGTTCGTCAGCACTGCCGCTATACCACCGATTAATCCTGCACCAACAAATGCCGGAATTAAAGGTACAAAAATATTTGCGATGACTCTCAGTACTTTTTTCCATTTAGACTTTTTCTGTTTTTCCTTCATCTGACTTTTAAAGAGTTGTGCTTCTGATTCTACATGTTCTTTATCTGTTTGATGCGAAGGTTCATGATGAACGATTTTTTCACCTAAAGGTGTGCCAATCATTTCGCTCATTTCATGTGCGACCTTATTGACAGTCCCTGGGCCTACAATAACTTGTAGTGTTTCATCTTCTACTACTCCCATGACACCGTCTATTGCTTTGAGTCCTTCTAGATTCACTTTAGAGTAATCAATAATATCCATACGTACACGTGTCATACAATGAATCACACGTTCTAAATTTGCTTTGCCGCCAACATTATTTAATATTTCCTGGGCAATCTTTTTTTCTTTTGACATTGTTGTTCAGCTCCTCATGTTTTTCTGATAAAACCATTCGCTTTTTCTAAACGTTCAACAGCTTCTTCATACGTAATATCATGTAATCCCATAACAATTGCCGCTTTCACATGACCGTTACTGTCATGAAATAACTCTTTACTCTCAGATTCTGAAGTATTAGCCACTTCTGAAATGATATTTAACGCACGTCTTCTCAATTTTTCATTTGTCGGTTGAACATCTACCATTAGGTTTTCATAAACTTTACCGATACCGACCATTGCGCCAGTTGATATCATATTCAACACTAACTTTTGTGCTGTTCCAGACTTCAAGCGTGTAGAACCTGTCAGAATTTCAGGACCCACCTCTATTTCAATCGCAATATCCGCAACTGCACCAATCGCTGTATTTTTATTACAAGCAATCGCTGTTGTGTTCGCACCTATCGTATTCGCGTACTCTAGACCGCCAATGACATAAGGCGTTCTGCCACTCGCTGCTAATCCGATCACTGTATCAGTTTCATTAAGTTTAAGGTGCTTTAAATCTTGTTTGCCAAGTGTTTTACTATCTTCAGCACCTTCTACAGCTTCAGTCATTGCTTTAGCACCACCTGCGATTAAACCAATCACATCATCTCGAGTCACACCGAAAGTCGGTACACACTCAGCAGCATCTAACACACCTAGCCTGCCGCTCGTACCTGCACCCATATAAATCAACCTGCCGCCTTGCTTAAATCCTTCAATAACAGTATCAATCACACGTGCAATAGACGTATTTTCTTTCGCAATCGCTTGTGCTACGGTTTGATCTTCTTGGTTCATCAAAACAACAAAATCTTCAGTGCTTAATTCATCTAGATGCATCGTTTTCTCATTACGTTGCTCAGTTGTCATTTTATTAATGTCCATGACTTTCCTCCTCAACTGAAACGAATTCAAATGTGGTATTCGACCCAATCATATTTATACAATCTAAATCACGGGCGTCGACATAACCTAATACATTGACCGCTTCATCCTTAGGTAAATCACACCTTACAATTTGAAGTTCATTCATATAACGACCATATAATGCATTGTCTATCGTCACAGCACCTTTACGACGTTCTACTACATTATGCGGCGATACTTCTTCAGTAAATGTTTTTCTTGCCTCAATGGCTCTCACAACATCACGTGCGACATCTGGTCGATTATGATAAGTCCCTAAATATTTACTGTCTGAGCTTAAATTTGTTCGTAAAACAACACGGTTTAATCTGAAATAAGTATCGAATTGATGAATCATAAAATCGTCAATTTGACTGTCTCCCACACAAGCAATATCACACAAATCCTCTTCTAGCTCGACTGCTGCGGCTAATGGATGATACTGACGATGGTCTTCTAGTGTTGGTAAACCGCGATAGATAGGTCCTCTTAATTGAGTACCAGGGACAAACGCCATGATTTGAATTTCAGGAAATGCTCCTTTTAATCGCTCGTTTATATGTTGAAAGAAAGTACGTTCCAAGCCTGTATCAGGTCTAGGATAATAATTATGTGCAACTAAGATATTCTCTTGAGAAATTGCGCGATCACTCAGCTCACGTAGAATTTGAAATGCATCTGTGCTCGCATTCAACATCACTGAATATTTTGCTTCTACATACTCTGCCAAACTATTTATATCGACCGCTTCATCCAAACGAACAATATCAATGCCCACATCACGAATCGATTCTGGTTCACTCAAAGACAAACCCAGTTGACGCAGTGTTTGTCCATTCACATCAGCAATAATTTGTGCACGGTTCCCATTTATTACGGCTAACTGTTTTAACCGCGTCAAATACGTATCTTGGTTATCTTCTGGAATTTGAAGTGATGTAAATATATATCGAAATCCATGATTCAACATTTTGTCGATATATGTTTCGTCAAATGCTTCTCCTAAATAGACAGAAAACCCTAAGTCCAATCCAACCACCTCTTTTAAAAGTTTTATTTTCATTTAAATCAACTGCTTTTTAGTATGTAAGACTGAGAATCAAATCAAGCAATCAATTATGTGTAATCGCTTACATTATCACACAGTTGTAATACTATTACAATATCAATCTTGAATATATGTATTTTTGTAACGAGAGTTCAAAAATAATTTTATTTTCAAACCTCCACTACACCTTATAGACGTGCTACAATAGGCAGTAATATCACATTAATGCTAGAAAAGAGGCCGACTATGATTAAAGAAACACTTCAACTTTTTAATGAAGGCACACCGATTTTAAACATCTTACAAGATGGTAGACGCCAAGAACTATTAGTACTGTTATGTAAAAAAGGACCTTTAACTGTAAATCAATTAACTGAACTAGTAACCATCTCACGCCCTGCAGTTTCACATCATTTAAAGTTGATGTTAGATGCAGGAATACTTTCTGTTGAACAAAAAGGACTTGAACGTTACTATCAATCTGACCTAGGTCCGACACTGGATTGGTTAAAGGCTTTAACTGCTTCTCTTGAAGATGATTTACAAAAATAACATTTTTTGAGCATATCTATGTTTAAGTTCGTAAACATAGTGGTATACTTTTACCAGAGAAAGAGACATTCTATATATGAAGGAGCTTGATTATGACTCAAAAAATTATTTTAGAACAAGCAGCACTTGACTTTGCGAAAGCCAATGACCCACATCCACGTATATATGAGTTACCTCCAGAAGAAGGTCGAAAATTATTAGAAGATGTACAATCATCAGATATTAAAAAATATGATGTAGATATTGAAGATACAACATTTGAAACAAAATCTTATGGCGAAGTTCCTGTTCGATTCATTCGTCCAAAAGGAAATCAAGAAAAATTACCAGTGATTTATTATATTCATGGTGCAGGTTGGGTATTCGGAAGCCCGCATACACATGACAAACTTGTCAGAGAACTTGCGGTGCGTACAAATTCAGTCGTTGTATTCCCTGATTATGATTTATCACCTGAAGCGAAATATCCAACAGCAATTGAACAAAACTACGATGTCTTACAACAATTAAAAGATGTCGCAGAGGATAAAAACTTAGACTTAAACCGTTTAACAGTTGCGGGTGATTCAGTCGGCGGTAATATGTCAGCTGTAATGACTTTAATGACAAAACAACGTAATGGCTTACCAATTCACCAACAATTACTTTATTACCCTGTAACAAATGCTTCGTTTGACACAGATTCTTATAATGAATTTGCGGAAGGTTACTATTTAACTAAAGAAGGTATGCAGTGGTTCTGGGATCAATATACAACAGATGAAAATGAACGCGCAGAAATTACTGCTTCACCATTACGTGCATCATTAGAAGAATTAAAAGACTTACCAAAAGCGATGATTATTAACGCTGAAGCAGATGTCTTACGCGATGAAGGCGAAGCTTATGCGCACAAATTAAGAGAAGCTGGTAATGATGTAACACATGCACGTATGCAAGGTACAATCCATGACTTTGTGATGGTTAACGATTTAGACAAAACAAATGCGACACGTGCAGCAATGGATTTATCTACAGACTGGATCAACAAACAAAACGAACAATAAAGTATTCACTTTAAGGCCGATGTCAAAAGCATCGGTCTTTTTCTATGTATCAAAAAACACGCCCCTTATATCAAGGACGTGTTTTGAATGGATGATTGAATTTTAGTCATTTGGAAAAGTCATAGCGACTTATTTTTGATAATCATAAGCAGTGATGATAATATCTTTTAGTTCACTGATTAATGGTTCTTTCGGGTTAGCAGTTGTACATTGGTCTTCGTATGCAAGTTCAGCCATACGGTCTACTGTTTTATCTAATACTTCTTGTGTTAAACCTTGTGCTTTAAGATTCATTTCGATACCTACGCTTTGACCTAATTCATAAACAGCATCTGCCAAAGCTTCCACTAAATCTTCTGTTGTTTTACCTTTTAAGCCTAAGAATTTTGCAATATCTGCATAATCTTGATCTGCTCTGAAGTAATCATATTTAGGGAACATCGCATGTTTTTGTGGATCTTTCGCATTATATCTGATGACATGCGGTAATAAAATCGCATTCGTACGACCATGCGGAATGTTGTATTCTCCACCGATTTTATGTGCAATTGAGTGACTGATTCCTAAGAATGCATTAGCAAACGCCATACCTGCAAGTGTTGAAGCATTATGCATACGTTCTCTTGCATCTGGATCTCCATCATTCGCTGAAGCTTTTAAATCATCGAAAACAATTTTAATCGCTTGTAAGCTTAAACCACGTGTATAATCACTTGCCATTACGGATACATAAGATTCAATTGCGTGTGTTAACACATCCATACCTGTATCAGCAGTGACCCCTCTTGGCACACTTAATACAAATTGTGAATCTACGATAGCTACATCTGGCGTCAAGGCATAATCTGCTAATGGATATTTAACATGTGTATCACTATCTGTGATAACCGCAAACGGTGTAACTTCTGAACCTGTACCTGAAGTGGTTGGAATACAAACCATTTTCGCACGTTGTGCTGGCATAATTTTATAAGCACGTTTACGAATGTCTAAGAATTTTTGTTTCGCACCGAAGAATGATAAATCTGGGTGTTCGAAGAATGCCCACATACCTTTCGCCGCGTCCATAACAGATCCGCCGCCGATTGCGATAATTGTATCCGGTTGGAATTCAACCATTAACTCTAAACCTTTATAGACAGTGTTAGTTGATGGGTTGGGTTCAACATCGCTAAAGATACGCACATCAGGTGCATCATTACGTCGTGCTAGTACTTCTTGTACACGTTTCGCATAACCAAGATTTACCATGCCTTCGTCTGTCACGATTACAACACGTTCAACTTCTTTCATTTGCGTTAAATACATAAGTGAGTTTTTCTCAAAGAAAATTTTAGGTGGAAGTTTGAACCATTGCATATTATTTCTCCTTTTAGCGATTGTTTTTATATTGATTAAATCGACAGCTGAAACGTTATGAGAAACTGAGTTATGTCCATAAGAGCCGCAACCTAATGTCAATGATGGAATCATTTCATTATAGATATTACCGATACCACCTTCAGCTGATGGAGAGTTGACTAACACATGACAAGCATTCATGCGAATACCGAATTCTCTTTGTAAAGCTTCATCTTCTGTATGCACGACTGCAGTATGACCTAAGCCGCCTAAATCAAGCATACCTTCACATAATTCTAAGCCATGTTCACGGTTTTCTGCTTTCACCATTGCGAGTACTGGAGATAATTTTTCACGAGATAACGGATAATCTGGTCCTACACCTTCAAGTTCCGCAATTAACATTTTCGTACCTTCAGGCACTTTGATTCCGACTGATGCCGCAATTTCAGTGGCTGGTTTACCTACGATATCTGCATTGACTGCACAACGGTCTTCACGCATCACGATACTTTCTAATTTAGATAATTCTTTTTTCTTCACTACATAACATTGATGTGCTTCAAATTCTTTTTTCACTTCATCATAGATTTCTTTATCTACAATGACACCTTGTTCAGAAGCACAAATCATGCCGTTATCAAAAGTCTTAGATACAATGACATCATTGACTGCACGTTTGATTTTCGCAGACTTTTCGATATATGCCGGTACGTTACCTGGTCCTACACCTAATGCTGGCTTACCTGTTGAATACGCAGATTTCACCATACCTGCACCACCTGTCGCAAGTACTAATGCCACTTTGTCATGGTTCATTAATAATTTAGTTGCTTCTAATGATGGATGTTCAATCCATTGAATAATATGTTCTGGTGCTCCTGCTTTGAGTGCTGCTTCATAAATGACTTTCGCCGCAAGTGCAGAAGATTGTTGTGCACTTGGATGGAAAGCGAAGATAATCGGATTACCTGTTTTAATTGCGATAATTGCTTTAAAAATTGTTGTAGAAGTCGGGTTCGTTGTCGGTGTTACACCACATATTACACCGACAGGTGAAGCTACATACGTCAAACCGCGTTGTTCATCTTCATCAATGACACCAATCGTTTTATTGTATTTGATAGATTGCCAGATATATTCTGATGCATATAGATTCTTGATAGCTTTATCTTCATAAATACCACGGCCTGTTTCTTCATAGGCAGCTTTCGCAAGTTCCATATGTTTGTCTACAGCTGCCATTGCCATCGCATGAACAATGTGATCAATTTGTGTTTGATCAAGCTTTGCTAATTCACGTAATGCATGTTGTCCATTTTCTGCAAGTGCATCAATCATTTGTTGCGTGGGATTAATTTCAGGTTGTACTTCTGTTGGTTGTTTCTCATTTTGAGTAGATGTAGTCATTTCTATTTCCTCCTCGACATGAATGCTTCTGAATTACTTTGTGAATTATTTCACAAACAGAATATCCTATTTTTTACTTGGAGTAAATGAAAAACACATATTTTTATTTTATTTCGTTACGATTGTGTGAACATCATAATTAAACAAATTCATATAAGACTTAGAACCGCAATTAGTTAAGCGCTTACATTATCCTTGTTAATTGTTCTGAAAAAAATTAAGTTGTTGTGAGCATATCAATTCCTATTTCACATTGAGCAAGGTAAAATAAATTTTACTTAGATGATCATTTAAGGAGCAGTTGATATTTTAGAAGTCACTGCTTAATTTTTTACCAACTATGTTTACGAACTTGAACATAAGGAAAAAGTAAAATAAACACACAAATTTGGAGTGATAAAGCATGCAAACTGTTCTAGGAAGTAATGGCCAAATCGGCCACGAAATTGCAAGAGAACTTTATAAAAATTACACAAAAGACATTCGTTTAGTCGGCAGAAAACCTAAAAAAATTCATGATAGTGATGAACTCGTTGCCGCAGATTTAATGAACTACGCAGAAGCATACCATGCGATTGAAGGCAGTGATGTTGTTTATTTCGCAGTCGGCTTGCCTGCCAATTCTGAAATGTGGGAACAACGCTTCCCTGTCATGATGAAAAATGTTATTAAAGCTTGCCTTGAAACCAATGCTAAACTGGCTTTCTTCGATAACACATACATGTATGAAAAAAACGCAAATGTACAAACAGAATCTAGCCCATTTGTACCTGTAGGACGCAAATCAGTGGTCCGTGCACAGATGGCTGAAATGGTCCTCAAAGCGATGAATGAACAAAATTTACAAGTGGTAATTGGTCGTGCACCTGAATTCTATGGTCCTGATAAAACACAAAGTATTACCAATACTTTAGTATTCGATCGTATTAAAGCTGGTAAAAAAGCGATTATTCCTGTCAGCGCTTCAGTGTTGCGTACTTTAATTTGGACACCAGATGCAAGTCGTGCGTTGGCGTTACTTGGTAATACACCAGATGCTTATGGCCAAACATGGCATTTACCAGTAGCCGGCAGTCTGACTTATGAGAAGCTCATCAAAAAAACAGAAGCAGTACTCAATCAAAAAATCGGCTACCATGTCTTACCAATGTGGGGCTTTAAAATTGGTAGCTTATTCAATGATCAAGTCAAAGAACTGATGGAATTACTGCCAAGATATAAATACAATAATATTTTCAATTCAGATAAATTTAAGCAACGTTTCCCAGAATTCCACATCACTTCTTACGATGAAGGAATTAAAACAGTATTTAATGCTTAAACAGGGTATTTAAGAAGAAGTGGGCTTTTCCATAGAAAGAAGGTTAAAGTATGAAAAAAATTATGATAGTCAACACAAGTACAGATCATTTCGGTGAATTTTCAAAACCAACAGGACTTTGGTTAGGTGAACTTGTTCACTTTTATGATTATTTTAACGACGGCAACTACGAAATCGACATTTTCAGTGTTGAAGGCGGCGAAACGCCAATAGACCCAGTTAGCTTGAACCCTGTCTTTTTAGATAAAGTGACAAAACGTTATTATGATGATGAAAAATTTATGACACAATTAAAATACTCTAAATCGATTAAAGAAGCAGATCCATCAAAATACGATGTTATCTACTTCACTGGCGGCCATGGGGTAATGTTTGATTTCCCTAATAATAAATACATTCAAAATGCGATTAATGAAGTTTATGGTCACAACGGTATTGTGGCAGCTGTATGTCATGGTATCGCAGCGTTATTAAACGTTAAAGACAATAATGGCAGATACTTCATTGACCAAAAACAAATGACAGGCTTTTCTAATACAGAAGAATTGCTCGCAAATCGTAAAAAACTTGTTCCATTCATGTTAGAAGATGAAATTAAACGTCGTGGCGCAGATTATCAAAAAGCCATGTTACCTTTCACACCTGAAGTTGAAACAGATGGACGACTTGTAACAGGACAAAATCCACAGTCACCTAAACAAGTGGCACAAGCAGTCAGTCGACTTCTTTAATTGAATCATTAAAGACTATAAAAAAGCTTCTTCTTGTTTAATTTTCAAAACAAGGAGAAGCTTTGTTTTTATTATTATTTATAGTTTGCGAATGAATGCCATTAAGACAAATTGCAATGGCAAGCGGCTGTATAAAGCCCACTTAGGTGGTTGATAATCGCCTAACGGCAATTGTTTGCGTGCCATATAAATATTAGCTGGAAATACCGAAATTAAAAAAGCATTGATACCTCGTTTAAATGCTCGGCTTGGGCGTTTCCAGAATAGAACGCCACCAATGATTAGTTCAACAATACCTGTTACAATTACTGCTGTTTTACGTAAGGGTAAATACTTCGGAACGATGCGAGTAAAAGCATCAGAACGCACAAAGTGCATGACTCCTGCTAGGCTGAATAGACCTCCTAAAACCAAACGTAATCCTTTACGCATTTCGTCACCTTCTTTTTATAGTCATCCTTTCTATTATTTCACAAATTGTAACTTTTTAACAAAAAATCAATATTTTTCACAAAAATTCAGAAAACGAGTTTAAAATGTAACTTTTTGAGGAATACTATTTCTAGTCAGAATCTTCAGTCACAAATTATTTCGGCAAGGGGGTAGGCATATGCCTAAGAAATTATTTAGTGTGGATTTGAATAAGAAAATGGATCAGCAAGCACATCCCGGACACAACCGATGGCACCCGGACATTCCGGCTGCATTTTCAGTTGAACCCGGGGAATCATTTAGGATGGAATGTTTAGACTGGACCGATGGTCAAGTCTCAAACAATGACGACCCAAGCGATATCAAGTATGTCAACTTGAACCGTGTACATGTACTGAGTGGTCCCGTATATGTCAACGGTGTTGAGCCTGGCGACTTACTCGTCGTCGACATCTTAGATATCGGCGCATTCCCAGAACACGAATGGGGCTTTAACGGAATTTTCGACGTGACAAACGGTGGCAGTTTCCTCGTTGACCATTACCCGAATGCCCAAAAATCGATTTGGGATTTCAACGGTATTTATGCGACAAGTCGTCATGTACCTGGTGTAGAATTTGTCGGATTGATTCACCCAGGATTGATTGGGGTTGCGCCTTCCCAAGAAATGTTGGATGAATGGAACCGACGTGAACAAGCATTGGTAGATACAGATCCGAACAGAGAGCCGGTATTAGCAAACTTACCTGATACGGATGCTGTAGTGCTTGGCACTTTAGAAGGAAAAGATTTCGACCGCGTCGCTAAAGAAGGTGCCAGAACCGTTCCTCCTAGAGAAAACGGCGGTAACTGCGATATCAAAAACTTATCGAAAGGTTCCCGCATTTATTTCCCAGTCTTTGTCGACGGTGCAAAGTTATCTGTCGGCGATCTGCATTTCTCACAAGGTGATGGTGAAATTACATTCTGCGGCGGTATCGAAATGCCTGGTTGGATTGATTTACGCGTCAACGTGATTAAAAATGGCATGGAAAAATATCAAATTAAAAAGAACCCAGCCTTCAAACCAGGACCTGTAATGCCGAACTATACAGATTATATTGTATTCGAAGGTATTTCAGTAGATGAATTCAGCGGAAAACAAGAGTATTTAAATGCGAATACCGCTTATCGCAACGCTTGTTTAAACGCGATTGAATTCTTAAAAACACGAGGCTTTACAGGTGAACAAGCTTATATGTTACTTGGAACAACGCCCGTCCAAGGTACAGTTGCTGGTATCGTGGATGTTCCAAACGCTTGTTGTACAATTGCAATACCTCGTGAAATCTTCAGAGATGATATCATTCCGAATTTGGAGCCTGATGAGTAATGCCCAATTACACTTATGCATGCGCAAAACACGGTGAATTTACGCTAAATCAATCTATGAATGAAAATCATGATTATGCAGTTTGCCCTGACTGCAATCAAGACGCAAAACGCGTCTTCGTCCCATTCAATACTTCAAAGATTGATTCAAAATTAAAAAGAAGAATTGAATCTGGTCAAGAACCAAAAGTTGTTTCGCACGATAAACTCCCAAACAAACCGAAACAACAAAATACGCATAACCGTCCTTGGATGGTCTAATCAATACTAAAAAATCGAATACCCATCATACAAATGATAAAATTCGCATACAAACATACAGCCCATTTGCATGCGATCGATAAACCTACAACTGAAAATTAAACCAGGCACATCCATCTACGTTGAGTTATACTCTCCTCAATGAATGATGCTTGATGTCCATACAAACACTTGGCATATGAAATGTTGCACATAATAAAAATAATAAACCGATATTGAAGATGTTAACGTGCAACGACACTGGATTAAATAATCCTATCCAATCATTGCCACAAAAGTAAAAGGTTAATCTGTCATAAATCACTCATGGCTGTTTTCTCCCCTTCGCAGCCATGAGGCTGACAGACAATAAGATAAGATGAATAAGAAAGACACATGTCGCCATTTCGGTGCATGTGTCTTTTATTTTTATTACAATAAGTATTTTTTTAAATGTTCGGACCATAGAGTCTTGGTGTATGATCCACCGCTTCTCCTTCAAGCAATTGACTTAACTCTTCTTTCCAAGACGGCGGTGTATAGTCATTATCCATTAGCTGACGCATCAGTTGCGGATGGTCTGTATGATGATATAATACATCATTCATCTTCGCAATTGTCCATGTTTCACATGGGCGTTCTACTAACTCAAACACATCGCCTTGTTGAATACGACCTTCCTCAAGCACTCTGAAGTACCAACCTGTACGCCCTGTATCTTGAATACGTTGTCCGAAGTCAATCCATTTCACCCGTCTGCCTGGTTTCCAACAAGGTCTGCGTGGTTGTGAGACTTGTACTAACGCTTCACCGACTCGATAAATATCTCCGATACATACAGTCGTTTCATCCATATCTGTGACAGATACATTTTCACCATTTGTCCCGGCTTTGAATTCTGCATCTGGATATTCTTCTGCCCATTTATCATAATGAATGACACTATACGCAAATAATGCTTTTTCTGGTCCGCCGTGATGTTTCTTATCTCCCACATCATCACCTTCCAAACCGCTTTTAGTCAGAAAGACAGGTATCGGCATGGCTTTCTTATACGCAGCAGTCATCCACTGCTGATCCAGTTTATTAACGGCGTGCGGATGCCCTACTGTTTCCACACCGCCTACAAATAACGTTTCTATTCTGCTCACCGTCTTCACCCTTTCAACAAATCCCTTTCACACTATTGTAACGTATTTTAGTTTCAAATGAATACTAACAAGACGTTTAATGTCATAGTTTCAAGCCAATAATCTATCTAAAATTCCGTTTGTGATTTATTTTACATTTATGAGTTAAACTATTTGCGAAATCACTTCATTTTTACCATACTAGAGATGAAAGAGATATAGCAAAATGCGGAAAGAGGAGTGTCAATAAATGAACCAAGAACAATTTGACAAAATTAAAAATGGTAAAGGATTTATCGCAGCATTAGACCAAAGCGGTGGTAGTACTCCTAAAGCGCTTAAAGCTTACGGAATTGAAGAAAATGAATACTCAAACGATGATGAAATGTTTGACCTTGTACACGAAATGCGTACACGCATCATTACTTCACCTGCTTTCAACGGAGATAAAATCCTAGGAGCTATCCTATTCGAGCAAACAATGGATCGTGAAATTGAAGGACAATACACTGGTGACTTCCTAGCAAGCAAAGGTGTCGTACCATTCTTGAAAGTCGACAAAGGATTAGCCGACCAAAATGAAGGCGTTCAATTAATGAAACCTATTCCAGATTTAGATGAATTATTGAAACGCGCAAACGAACGTCATATCTTCGGTACAAAAATGCGTTCTAACATTTTAGAAAACAACAAAGAAGGTATCGAAAAAGTTGTTAAACAACAATTCGAAGTTGCTAAAGAAATCATTGCGGCTGGTTTAGTACCAATTATCGAACCAGAAGTTAACATTCACGCAGAAGATAAAGAAGCAATCGAAGAAAACTTAGCAGCAGCAATCAAAGCTGAGTTAGACAACTTAAATAAAGATCAAAATGTTATGTTGAAATTAACAATTCCAACAAAAGCAAACACTTATAAAGAACTTATCGAACACCCTCAAGTGGTACGTGTTGTTGCATTATCTGGTGGTTACAGCCGTGAAGAAGCAAACAAAATCTTAAAAGAAAACGATGGCTTAATCGCAAGCTTCTCTCGTGCATTAGTAACTGACTTGAACGTTAACCAATCAGACGAAGAATTTAACAATAAATTACAAGATGCGATTGATACAATCTACGACGCATCAGTAAACAAAGCATAATTATAAGTATTCGATGAAAGCGAATCTCTCTTTGAGGTTCGCTTTTTTATTTGCGTTAACTACCGCCACTTGTCCAAAATAATCATTTGGACGAGTGGTTTATTTTAACTTCACTTTCCCGCATAAAACGATTAATTTCTTTAAACCCATTTAATTCAATCCATTTCACTCGATTTAAACTATTTGTTTTAGCTTGAATCATAGAAGGAAAATGATTGCTTGGAAAGTTTCAAATATATTTTACAAATTCGAATCGCAGTGACTTCGGATTGCCGCCAGTATCCTCATTCTTTAATAATCTAAAATAACGTTTAACCACATTCAAAATACATTTCCAACGTGGTGCTTTCAACCAAATGACAAGTTCTGCTTGTTCTAATCTCAAAGGTAAAGTGTCTCTATAATTCCCATCTATAATCCAAGATTCATTTTCAGCAATTACTTTTTCGATTTGTTTTATAAACTCTTCTTGATTAATTGTTTCATGATCATTTTTCCAAAACAGTTTATCTAAATGAAAGACTGGAATATTCATTTTCTGACTTAACTGTTTAGCAAATGTTGATTTTCCTGTGCCAGGGCTGCCAATCACCAGAATCCTTTCCGCCATATTATCCGCCTCATTCCTCTTAATAGTGAATCGTTATCATGTGTTTAATCAAGATTATATGCATCTATGCGCATACAAGCAAATCTATGGTCAAAAAGACTGATTCATCTCTATTCTGACCTATATATCACAAAAAACCTGACTCTTTTTCGAGTCAGGCAATCAGTTTATTTCGGCTCTTTGTCAAATTCGGTTGATATATAAAA
>NZ_KV840323.1:0-1080 GCF_001839185.1 Staphylococcus sp. HMSC65H10
TTACTGTATTCAAAAGTATTTCTTATCATACTATTGTGCTTTCTAAGTGTCTTAACAGCTGTTTGAAGTTTAGGAGCAACGCTATTGATTTCTATATTTTTCAAGGCAGTTTCAAAAGCAGCTTTATTGTTTTCTTTCAATGTGGATCTTAACTCATTTACGAGTGTATGTGTGTTTAAAAGTCTTTCGTCAAAACTCAGTAAGTGTTCGACAACACCTTTTGGTGTTTTCCATTGTTTATATAAAGGCATCTTACTGTAAACAAAAGCTTCAAGTTGTTCATATGGTTTTAAAAGAATCTTCCAGTAGCGCTTGTACTTGTTGTATAGAGGTCTTTCAGTTGTTCTGAAACTATTCATAACTGTTACTCGAGTCATGTTCAAGGCTCTATTTAAAGACTGAACAATATGGAAACGATCTATTAGAATTTTGGCATTAGGAAAAACTTCTCTGATCAAAGCCATATAAGGTTCGTACATATCGATAGACACTGTTTTCACACGTTTTCTTTCAGAAAGAGGATAACGATAGAAATAGTTTTTCAAAGCAAATAACCTACGGTCAGGCACAATATCAATAATACGGTGTGTTACTGCGTCTGCATAAATAAAACTCATTTTACCGACAACATTTTTAACGCTTTTGAACTCATCCATCATCAAGTGTTCCGGTAAATATTTAAACGGTGTTTGAGCTATTTGAGAAGCAGCTTTATTAATTATTCGAGTAACTGTGGAATTACTGACATGACAAGATTCAGCAACAGATTTTTGCGAACGTATGTCTATCGACTTATTCAGCACAGCTAATCGTGTGTTTTGAGAAATATAGCAATTCCGCTCAACGACAGGTGTTTCAGCAGTGAAATAACTGCAGCACTTTTTACAGTGGAAACGCTGTTTTTCCAATATTAAATAAGCTGGCTTCTCCGATACCTTAGGTATCGTAAGACATGATTTTTTTAAACCATTTTTGATTATAGAAAAGTTCGTATTTTCGTGTCCGCAAAGTTTACATCGCTTGGGAGAATGTATTAATTTTCCAAAGTAAAATAAAGAATTTTTCCCTTTATACTTTCTT
>NZ_KV840324.1:0-738 GCF_001839185.1 Staphylococcus sp. HMSC65H10
CCTTTTTTCATTCTTGAATTAATCCTATGCCAATGTACATTTTGATTAAGTTCCGACTCTTTAAAATTAGTAGTAAATATATTATTTTTATTCTGTCTATTGTTAACAATCGTGTATAGCTTTCCTAAATCATGATCACTATTGCTAACACCTATGTCATCCAACACTAATAAGTCTAAATTAATTAACTGCATTTTAAGTTCATCAAATGTTTCATAGGATTGATTGTTATATGTTGCTTTAATTCTATCCATCAAATCGGGTATCTGCATATAAGCAACCTTATAACCTTTATTTTTAATTGCTTTTGCAATAGCATAAGCTAAATGCGATTTACCTGTCCCATAGCTTCCTCTAAAAAGAATAGACTTCATTTTGTCTTTTTCTGTCGTAAAACTTTGAACATATTCTATTGCAGTTTGCTTGGCTTTTACTTGCGACTCATTATTAGGAATATAGTTATTAACTGTTGCATCTTTAATAGATGGATTAATTGTAGATTGATTGAATGAGTCGTCTATTTTACGTTGCTGCCTTTTTTTAGTAGCTTCTTTACCAGCTTCAATCATTGCGCAATCACAACCATGTCTAAATTCCTGACCATTGCTAAACTTGTAATAGTCATAAGTTCTGCCGCAACTTTCACATTTAAGTCCATGCTCTTCTTCGACTATATTTTTCTTAAGTCTGCTTCCTTGCATAATATTTGAAAATGATTGCATTTTATTCCTCCCAATA
>NZ_KV840325.1:0-109507 GCF_001839185.1 Staphylococcus sp. HMSC65H10
GGTCAATTAATGATTACTCTCCTACTCGATTTATTTCAACATATAAACTAGACCGACGATGACTAAGACTAATAAAATCGCGTCTACTCCAATCATTAATGCACGACGGTTTGCTTGTTCACCTTGTGCTTTCAAACGTTTGTACATGAGATAGTTTGGTACAAGGTTGATGATAAGGAGCACTATGATAATAATAATTAAGGTAAGCTTCACTCTGATTCTCCTTTATGATCCTTTGATAAATAATCCCAGAGAAAGGCAATGACAATACCAAGTACTAGGCCAAGGCCTACTCCAAGTTTCATATGATTTGTAAAGTGTCCGATAACAATACCGAGTATAACGGTAATCGGTAATACAATCCCGACTTTCATTTTTTTAGCTGGAGAAGTCAATGCGCTAAACAAAGCGACATAGCATACACCGAATACCGCAGCAGCAATTACCGACATAATTAAAGTATGTGTCAGCGATTCTTGACTGGCTGAGCGGTTTAAGAAAAAGAATAACGCACCAAATATAAATGTATATAATAGTCCGCGTAAAACTAATTGTTTAGACAATGTTGACGTCTCCTTTCAATTCAGTTCACTCAAATTATAACATAGTATATTGGTGCGTCGTATGCATATTAAAGCTCGTTCTTAAATTGTTTATGGTCATTCAAGTAAGCATAGAATAGACCGATGATTAATCCGCCGCCGATATAGTTACCGATGAATGCAGCTATGATATTGATGACTGCAGGCCAGAAGTGTAAAACATCTGATTGGTAAATAGCGCCGCCGATAAATAGACATGCGTTGTAAACAACGTGTTCGTAACCCATGAATGCGAAGATAGCAACCCCAAACATCATCACAAACATTTTTGCTAGAATGTCTTCAATTTGCATCGCAATAACTAATGAGATATTGATAAAGAAGTTGGCAAAAATTGCTTTAGCTAATATTTGAGTAAAGTCAGCTGTCATTGTTTTGTGATGTAGCAAGACTTCTAATTGTTTCATCATTTCTGGTGTAACGACATCACTGAAACGTAAGATAATAAAGAAGGCTAGGGCACCTAACATATTACCGATGAAACATAACATAAAGATTTGGAAAGCGCGCCATGGCGAAATAACTTTATAATATAAACCCACTGTGAAATACATAAAGTTACTTGTCAGGAGTTCTGAATTGGTAAAAAGAATCAGTACTAAGGCAAAGCTGAAGGCAACTGATCCGACGATGTTGATAATTCCTGTGTTGATTTCTCCTGTGTGTACTTCTTGTACAAAACCAGCTTTAATGGCTAATACAAAGACTGCAATAATACTGATAATAAAACCTGCCATCATGGCACGTAATAAATAGCGCTTAAAATAAGTCGCTTGTAAGACGTCTTTAGTTTGGATAGTTTTAACAACTTCTTTAACCCATTTACGTCCATAAAATACATTATCCCAACGGATATATTTTTCACTGTTCATTCCTAAAAAAACTCCTCGCTCTAGCAAAATGTTTAATATTAATTCAGGCTGAGAGGGTTATCTCATTTTCTGTAATGCATATAGTATAATCGCATTTCTTATTTTTGTGAATACTTTCACATAAACTTTTTTCATAAATATGACTGTCTCGTGAAAATTATTGAAATACTGCATTTGTATATAAAACAGTGATTGTGTCAAAAAGACAATTGTCTCTATGTACATGACAAAGAATCAGAAAATTATCAAAAGTACATTGCGCTTTTATAAAACTCCGTGCTATAATGTTCAAATAAAATGTATTTACTAAATGGACACTGTTCATTGTGTGTGTTTTAGGAATACAATATTTTATTTGAGTGCGAAATGCATTAAAATGCGCGATGACTGCTTTTGTTGTATTTTAGGAAAAAATAAATGAAAGCGCATACATAAAAGTGTAATTTTTATGTTTTCATCTAGAAATTTTATAGTATAATAGCCTCAATGGGCTTGAAAAGTTACAAATCGATAGCAAAAAGAAACATTGTTAAATTTTTCGCAATCTTTTAAATTTTAGTAAATTGGGACGCTGAAATAGAAAGAGAGAATGGGGCAGCTATCGATAACTTGTAATAGGGCCTGGAAATCATGAAAGAGAAGGGGTATTTTCTAATGGAAGAAACTCAATTACACAGGGGATTAAGTTCTAGACAGATTCAAATGATCGCACTCGGTGGTACCATCGGCGTTGGTTTATTTATGGGTGCGACAAGTACAATTAAATGGACAGGACCATCTGTTATTTTTGCTTATTTAATTGTTGGACTATTTTTATTTTTAGTAATGCGTGCAATGGGAGAAATGGTTTACTTACATCCTACTACAGGTTCATTTGCAAACTTCGCAAGTGACTATATTCATCCAGTAGCAGGATATTTAACAGCCTGGAGTAACATATTCCAGTGGGTTGTAGTTGGTATGAGTGAAGTTATCGCAGTCGGAGAATACATGAGATATTGGTTCCCAGAACTTCCAGATTGGATTCCTGGTGTTATCGTTATTGTATTATTAGCTTCAGCGAACTTAGTATCAGTTAAAGCGTTCGGTGAGTTTGAATTCTGGTTCGCGATGATCAAGATTGTCACTATTGTTTTAATGATTATTGCTGGTTTCGGATTGATTTTCTTCGGACTTGGTAACGGCGGAAATGCCATCGGTTTATCTAACTTATGGTCACACGGCGGTTTCCTTCCTAACGGTTGGCTTGGCTTCTTCTTTGCTTTATCAATCGTTGTAGGTTCTTATCAAGGTGTAGAATTAATCGGTATCACAGCAGGGGAAACTAAAAATCCTCAAAAGAATATTAAAAAAGCAGTTAACGGTGTTATCTGGCGTATTTTAATCTTCTATATCGGAGCTATCTTCGTTATTGTAACTGTTTATCCATGGGATCAACTTGGTACAATCGGTAGTCCATTCGTAGCAACATTCGCGAAAGTCGGTATTACAATTGCAGCTGGTTTAATCAACTTCGTAGTATTAACAGCCGCAATGTCAGGATGTAACTCAGGTATCTTCAGTGCGAGCCGTATGATTTATACATTGGCACAACACAAACAATTACCTAGATTCTTCTTGAAAGTAATGAAAAATGGTGTACCTGTGTACACAGTACTTGCGATTTCAATTGGTATCTTTATCGGTGTTATCTTAAACGTTATCTTACCTTTATTCATTAAAGGTGCAGACAGTATTTTCGTATATGTTTATAGTGCATCAATCTTACCTGGTATGATTCCTTGGTTTATGATTTTAATCAGTCATATCCGCTTCAGACGCCTTCATCCTGAAGAAGTCCAAGGTCATCCATTCAAAATGCCAGGCGGAGCACCAGCAAGTTATGCGACTATTATTTTCTTAATTATCGTATTAATCGGTATGTTGCTTAATAAAGAAACAGTTGTATCAGTTGTTATCGGATTCTTATTCTTAGGTTTCATGACAGCGTTCTACTTCATCAGAGGATACGACAAATTACCTTACAAAGATCAACATTTAGAATAATATAAGACAAATGAAAAAGAGTTGGGCGTTATGCTCAACTCTTTTTTAATGTTCAAATTTAATTTTAGAAAGATGTTTCTTATAGTTGTTTAAAGCCATTTTAGATTGCGTAATTGTATCTAACGCATTTGAAAAGTCCATAGACAAATAACGGTAATACAGCACATTGATAGTAAAGAGCTGGGCTGTCAGAGAAGTAGTAGCCGCCATACGAAACTCATTTTCTTCTGATTCGCTGTAAATCAAATCAATATCACTATAGCGTGTCATCGGATTATGATGTGTACCCATTAAGGTAATCAGGCACAAATGATAATCCGACGCAACACGTGCAATGGCTTCGAGTTCATTGTGTTCACCGCTATTAGAAATTAAGAATAATGTATCACGGGCGTCATGGGTTGCAATTAAACTGATTAACGCGTGTACACTTTCAACGCATTGTGCATTTAAACCAACCTTAGATAGTTTCTGTGTTAAATCTAATGCTGAAACAAAGGAAGCACCAAAGCCAAATAAGAAGATGGTACGTGAACGTTTCAACCTGATACAGACTTGTTCAATCTTCTGTTCATCAACTTCATCTGAAACTCTGCATAATGTTTGAGTGCTGCGTGACAACATTTTGCGTTTAATAGAATCAATCGATTCATTCGGTTGTAATTCAATAGGTTGGGGTTTTGTACGTTTGGAAAGGTATTTTGATACTTCCGTTTTTAATTCTTGAAAGCCGCCATCTGTTACTTTGTAACCGAAGCGGACGACCGAAGAAGGACTGGTATTGGTGCTGTTCGCTAAATCTAAAGTTGTCATATCAATGACTTTTTGTGGTCGTTTTAAAATAAAGTCTGCGATTTTTTTCTCGCTTTTAGTTAAAACATTATATTTTGTTTCTAGTTTAAATAGTATGTTTGTCATCATAATCACCTGCTCTATGAAAAAACAAAGCTGCTTTTTCATTTGTTTTGTAAATCATAGATAGCAGTAAACAGAACCCTTAGTTGCTACAGTTTACTTTGATTATTGTTTGTACGCCTATTAAAGCACGACTCAGACAAACCGACAGTCTCCCAATTATCAGTTCATCTTTATAATGGTTTCTAGTGTACTATAGGATGACAGCTAACACAATTGAGAATTTTAAAAACAACACTCACTAGTATTATCATACCTAACTGATAAAGATTTAAACGATTAACGTTAAAATATTAAAAAATTAGTCAATAATTGAGTGTGAGGTTAAAAGAAAAAGCAAGTGATGAATGGGTTTTTGCCACGTTTTGATCATCACATTTGTATTGCCAGTGTTAAGGATTACTAACGGCTGCAAGATTAATTTGGCTAATAAGTCACAGTAGCGTTGTGTAATAAAAGAAGGGTGTGTTTCAACTAAGCTTTGTGCTTTGTGATAATATGCTTGTAGATATGTTGTGATATCATTTGCAGTCTGTTCAGCAGGCTTCTGTTGATTTAAAGTTATATAGTGATGATAGGTGTCGCTTAAAGTAATCAAATGAATCAGTTGTGCGTAAATATCTGTTTCAATGGTTTGTTTTGTCATTACTAATCATTCCTTAAAAGATAAATTTAATTTGTGATTTGAAAGCCGATAACTTAAGATAAATGCATGAGAAGTTAAATTTTGTATAGAGGAGCATCTTATGGAGTTAAAAAATAATAAGCCAGCATGGAGAGATTTAACGTTAATTCCGATTGGTTTTGTTTTAATCTTTCTATTTACTTTTTTAGAAACGTTAATAGCAGCCAATTTTAATGTACCGATGACCGTTGAAACATTAATTCCAATTTCAGCTATAGGTCAAATCAATACATATATCGCACTTTTAATTATTTACTATTATTTTCACTATAGTGAAATGCCTATGAAATTGTCGTCAGGATGGCATTATGTTAAGAAACATTGGTTGTTCTTGTTAATTATGCTGCTGATCGCAATGGGAGGAGAAACACTCTACAATTATTTGGTTTCGTTCTTGCCTGAAAATTTACAGTATACAGAAACACAAAATGAACAGGAATTAGAATTATTGTTCAGAAATCCGGCATTTTTACCTTTCACATTTATTTTTGTAGTAATTATAGGTCCTGTTGTTGAAGAATTATTCTTCCGTACCATTTTGATTGGAGAGTTAGGGAAGAAGTTGAATTATATTGTCATGGCGATTATTTCGGTTATCGGCTTTGCGTTGATTCATGTCACAGGAGCCGAATCTCCATTTGAAATCGGGTCCTATTTAATTATGGCAATTGTTATTGTTTATGTATATTTCAAATCAGGTAAAAATACTGCAGCTACTATCGCAATTCACATCGCGAATAATTTCGTTTCTTTTATCATCACAATTTTATATCTATAATAAAAAAATCCAACTGAGGTGTATCCCTTAGTTGGATTTTAAAAATTGTTGATAATTATAGATAGTAATATCGTGAGTCTTTAATGTTTTATGGAATGAATAAGAGATGTCTTGAATCGCTTGAATCGGTATTTCTTTTGTATGTCCATGACCAATATCGAAAATAACGACACGCCATTCAGCTTTGCGACATATCAATCCGATAAAGATGACATTTTCAGTATAGGTCTCACTTTCCAAATCATATTCGACTAACATCACATTACGCTCTGCGCAATAAATTAATAAGTCTGAAAAGATTTGCGGTATTGTCTCGTTTGGGTTAGATTCAAATTTAATGTAGCGATCCATGCGTTTTAACAAACGTCTGATATGTGTTGCTGGCTGATTGAGACATTTCTTGATAATTTGTGCAATTTCTTTTTTATAAGGTAAACTAGAATAAGATTGACTCTCGTTTAATGTCATAAATAAAGCTAGCATTTGTGCTTCGTTTAATTCGAGTTGAATCGGTGCAGGATGGCTTTGAATCTGGTATCCGCCGAGCATGCCTTGTTTTGCGATAATTTGGACACCTTGTTTTTCAAGATCTTGGATATCTCTTAATATCGTACGCTTTGAAACTTTAAGTGTTTTCGCAAGTTGTGCTGCAGTGAGTTGATGGTTGGTTTCAATTGCCTGAACAAGTTTATTTTGACGTTCTATTTTATTCAATTAAGCCACCTCCGATATATTACATATTACAATCATTATATCATATCTCTTAAAATTTGATGTTTTTAGGTAATGTACTTGTAGAAAAAATTAAAAAAAGTCGAAAAAATTTCAAGTAAACGCTTACATTTTATAAAATTATGTGCTAAACTATCATTAGTAACTAGGAGATAGCACTTAGTGAACAAAGGGGTAATGATAAATCATGTCGTGTGATTTATTAGAACGTGCGAATCACTAGTTAATTAACATCTTCAATATTATTACTTACTTTCCTTTCTATGCCGACTAGTTAAGCTAGTCGGTTTTTTTATTGATTATAAAGTCGTTAACAGTTCATTTGTGTTCCATGCTAGAATGAAAACATACATAAGAAAAATAAAGGATGAGGTGTGTAATTTGAATCGTAATCAACTGCTTCAATTAGACCAAGCAATCAGACACTGGTTGAAAGGGTTGGATGATATTATTCCTAAACTGATTGCGGATATGCATACAGAAACAAAAGCAAATCAGTTTGATTTAGTAACCAATGTAGATCAAATGATTCAAGATCAATTTGACGCATTTTTAAAAGAACATTACCCAAGTCATGAACTTTTCGCTGAAGAAAAAAATAATGATTTAGTAGATGCGAAACATGGCGATGTTTGGATAATGGATCCGATTGACGGTACTGCGAATTTAGTAAAACAAAAAACAGATTATTGTATTATCTTAAGCTATTTCTCTGAAGGTCAACCGATGCTTGCTTACATTTATGATTATCCGCACCATACACTTTATAAAGCCATCAGAGATGAAGGTGCATTTGAAAATGAAGTACGTATGCCTAAGGTTCCTTCTTTAGATATCAGTGAAATGATTCTGTCGTATAATCCATATGTTTTAAATGATCATACACAAGCAGATTTAAAAGCGGCAGCATTCAGTTATCGATTAATCGGGGCTTGCGGATTAGATTCTTTACGCGTGATGAAAGGTCAATTCGGAGCACACATTAATACAAATGCGAAACCGTGGGATATTTCTGCACAGTTTTTATTTGCGAAAGAACTTGATTTGAAAATGACGAATCTTGATAATGAACCAATTGATTTTGCGGTTGGCGGACCGTTTATTATTAGTAATAAAGGGTGTCATGAAGCGGTCCTTGAAATATTAAATCAAAAAGGCGGTTATCAAGTTAATAAAATAACTAAGACTTAAGCACCATGTTAGTTAAAATCAACTATAATATAATGGATTGAAATGAAAGATGAGGAGTGGTTGGGTGAAGAGAACAGATAAACCTGGTCGTAAAATGGGACTTGTACCAAAAATATTATTATGGGCATTTGGAATTTTAGTAATACTTGCGCTTATTGCAGCAATCTACTTAGCAATTAAGATTTTTGCGGTTGGCGGAAAGATTCATAACCCTCTAGACAGAGACAAATCAGAATTACGAAAAGAAAAAGTAGATTTAAACAAAGGTGATCCATTCACAATTGCTTTATTTGGTGTGGATAGTAATGAAAAACGTCAAAGTGAAGGGGACGGACAACGTTCTGACTCAATCATGGTGTTATCTATTAATCCAGATAAAAAGACAACTGAAATTGTCAGTATCCCACGTGATACACAAGCTGAAATTGTCGGGCATGATTCAGTAGAGAAAATTAATCATGCTTATGCGTATGGTGGTCCGGATATGGCTGTGAAATCACTTGAGAAATTGTTGGATGTACCGATTGATCATTATGCGACAGTTGATATGGATGGCATCAAAGGTATGGTCGATGAAATCGGCGGTGTAGATGTTATCAGTAATGCGACATTTAGTTATAGTGGTTACAGCTTTGTGAAAGGCGAAAAAACACATTTAGATGGTGACAAAGCTTTAGCGTTTATCCGTTCACGTAAAGAAGAAGGTGCAGGCGGTGACTTCGGTCGTCAAGAGCGTCAACAATTAGTGTTACGTGGTATTGCGAATGAATTAACAAGTGTGAAGTCACTAACGAACTTTAATGGTGTGACGGATCAAATCAAAGAGAATGTTACAACTGACCTATCTCTAGGTGAATTAAATACAGTCCGTTCTAAATATCAAAAAGCAAATGAAAATATGAACCGTTTAGAACTACAAGGCGGTGGAGGTATTCAAAGTGATGGCGTTTATTACTTTGTACCTGATGAAAGTTCATTGAATAACGTTTCAAATGCGCTAAGACAAAATTTAGAATTATAAATGAAATGCCGAGGCAGGGTTAATCTTTGTCTTGGTATTATTTTACCCTAAAATTTAAAATTGTATATAAATAAAATACATGTTTTGGGGTAATGATAAACAGAGGGGGAATTTTTTATGACAAATAATAATAAAGATCAAAATAAAGTAGATGAAAAAGAAGTACAAGATGTATCTGAAATGGTTGATGAAGGCGGCTTAGGTGCAGATAATTATTATGGCATCAATGAATTCCAACCGAATGGCAACACTGTAGAAGTTGGAATTGATCAATTCAAATTGAAAGTCAGCGAATATAATGATGCTGATTTAGTCAATTCATTAATTGCACATGCAGATGCAAACCATAATGAAGAAAAATTTGATGAAGCTATCAATATTATTAAACAAGAAGTATTAGGTAGATTACACGATAAGTAAGCAAAATACCGGCATGTGATATGTCGGTATTTTTTAAAAGAAAGTTTAAACTAATTCGTCTATGAAATAGAGTAATACATTATGTTAAATCCTTTAAATCGGCACCAAAAAAAGAGATTCATGAATAAAAAGTTTAATATGTCAACTTTAGAGAGAATATATAAGTATGGGACTTAACATTTAACTTTAAAAGTAATAGAATTAGTAATAAGACTATTTTTTATTGCGTGGGGCAAAAAAAGACTAGTCTTCAATATTTACGGAATATATAAAATAAATAGAGGTTTAGGAAATGAGTTGAATCTTTAGAGGCTGAATGTTTCTAAAGGAAGTGAGATGCAACCGCAAACTTCGTTGCATTGTTCATCTAAAGATTGCTTAATTTCAATAGATATTAATGTTGATACATACATTCGTATCTGTGACGTAAGCGTGACATCGGGGATTTCATGCGACTCTTATACTGTTCTTTTGACCCTCATCAATCAGAATGCAGTATACCTGTCGGTATGTCATCAGCTTAAACACATTTGCAAGACCTCAGAATATAGGGGTGATTACATGCAAGAACATCTTGTCCTTACATTAGACGGGAAAGACTATCTTGTGGAACCAGGTACGAATCTTCTCCAGTTTATTAAATCTAGAGATACATTTGTGCCGTCAATCTGTTATAACGAATCATTAGGGCCGATTGAAACTTGTGATACATGTGCAGTAGAAATCGACGGAAAGATTGCACGTGCATGCGGCACAACAATTGATCGACCAATGGTCGTTAATACGACAAACAGCGATGTTAAAGCATCTCAAAAAGAAGCTTTAGATCGTATTTTAGAAAAGCACATTCTGTATTGTACAGTATGTGACTACAACAACGGTGATTGTGAAATCCATAATACAATGGATGAATTCGGTGTTCAGGAACAATCATATGAATATAAAGACAAAGGTTACGAGAAAGACTTCGGTCCTTTCTATCGTTATGACCCAAGTCAATGTATTCTTTGCGGTCGTTGTGTAGAAGTTTGTCAAGACGTTCAAGTCAATGAAACATTATCAATCGACTGGGAACGTGAACAACCACGTGTTATCTGGGATAACGACGTATCAATCAACGAATCATCATGTGTATCTTGCGGACAATGTGCGACTGTATGTCCATGTAACGCAATGATGGAAAACCACATGGTGGGTGAAGCAGGTTACATGACTGATACTGAACCAGGTACATTAGCAGACATGATTGACTTAACTAAGAAAGCAGAACCAGGTTATGGTCCATTATTCGCAATTTCAGATTCAGAATCTGCATTACGCGAAGAACGTATTGAGAAAACGAAAACAGTATGTACATACTGTGGTGTGGGATGCTCATTTGATGTATGGACGAAAGACCGTGAAATTCTTAAAGTTCAACCGCAACATGATTCACCAGCTAACCGTATTTCATCTTGTGTGAAAGGTAAATTCGGTTGGGACTTCGTCAACTCTGAAGAACGTTTAACGAAACCTTTAGTACGTAAAGGTGACGAATTCGTTGAAGTAGAGTGGGAAGAAGCATTGAACGTAATTAGCGAAAACTTCTTACGTATCAAAGAAGCTAAAGGTTCAGATGCATTATCATTCATTGCATCATCTAAAGGTACAATTGAAGAATCTTACTTGATGCAAAAATTAGCACGTCAAATGGGTACAAATAACGTCGATAACTGTTCACGTTATTGTCAAGCACCCGCAACGAAAGGTTTATTCAGAACTGTCGGTCACGGTGGTGACTCAGGTTCAGCGGATGATTTAATGAAAGCAGGCATGGTGGTATTAGTAGGTACAAACACTGCTGAAGCTCACCCAGTTATTGCTTCTAAAATCAAACGTGGACATAAATTATTCGGTAACAAACTTCATGTATTCGACATTCGTCGTCATGAAATGGCTGAACGTGCAGACAAATTCTATCAACCAAAACCAGGTACTGACTTGGCATGGTTAGCTGCAGTTACGAAATACATTATCGATAACGACCTTCACGATAAAGCATTTATCGATGAGTGGGTAGATCACTTCGATGAGTACTACAAATCATTAGCACCATTCACATTAGAATTTGCGGAAGAAACAACAGGTATTCCTAAAGATGACTTGATTCACTTCGCACATGAAATGGTTGATTCTAATGGCGTATGTATCGCTTGGGCGATGGGTGTTACTCAACAAGACATCGGTAGTGATACAAGTACTGCAATCTCTAACTTGTTATTAGTAACAGGTAACTATAGAAGAGAAGGTACAGGTGCTTATCCATTACGTGGTCACAACAACGTACAAGGTTGTAGTGATGGCGGTAGTATGCCGGATAAATTCCCTGGTTACCAAGATGTAACTGACGATGAAGTACGTGCGAAATTCGAAAAAGCATGGGGTATGGAATTACCAGCTATTGCTGGACGTGATAACCATCAAATGATGGAAGGCATCCATAACGATGAAATCGACGCAATGTACATCTATGGTGAAGACACTGGTATCGTAGATGCAAACATCAACTTTGTACAAGCAGCGCTTGAAAAAGTCGACTTCTTAGTCGTTCAAGATGCATTCTTGACACAAACAGCACGTTTCGCAAACGTTGTTTTACCAGCTAGTCCTTCACTTGAAAAAGAAGGTACTTTCGCAAATACAGAACGTCGTATTCAACGTTTATATCAAGCAATGAAACCATTAGGCGACTCAAAACCTGACTGGGAAATCATTCAATTGATCGCAAACAAAGTTGGATTAGACTGGAACTACTCACATCCAAGTGAAATCATGGATGAAATGGCAAGCTTAACACCATTATTCGCTGGTGTAAGATATGACCGTTTAGAAGGTTACAATTCATTACAATGGCCTGTACATGAAGATGGAACAGATGAACCTACTTTATACTTAGACGGGTTCAACTTCCCTAATAAACGTGCCAAATTATATCCATTAACATTCGACAACTTCTTCAAAGAAGATGAAGAATATGATATCCATGTTAACAATGGTCGTATCCTAGAACACTTCCATGAAGGTAATATGACTTACCAAGTGCCTGGTATCAAATACAAAGTGCCGAATGTTTACGTTGAAATCTCACCAGAACTTGCGGAAGACCGCGGTATTCATGAAGGTGCAGATGTTAGATTAGTTTCTTCAACAGGTCAAGTTGAATTAGTTGTTCACATTACTGACCGTGTTAAAGGTAAAGAAATCTATATTCCGATGAATAATAACGCTGACGAAGATGGTACTGCAGGTGCAGTCAATATGCTGACAAACAGTGACGTTGACAAAGACACAGATACACCATCTTACAAACGTACATCAGCACGTATGGAAGTTATTACACGTAGAGGTAAGTCACCACTTAACCCTTCTAACTTCCGTGTGAATACAGAACGTAACCCGCAATACAGTGTTCAAGTTCAGAAAAAATGGGCACGTCCAGACTACGTGTTCCCAGGAAATCAGGTGAGACACGATGGCTGAAAACATTAGAAAAATCAAACGTATGGAAATTTCACATGAAGAGCAAAAAGCGAAAGATCTTGCAGAGGTTACTGATGCCATTTCAGAAAACAAAGATGTCATCATCAAAGCGATCCGTTTAATGCGTGTCTTAGATGATGCGAAAATCTTAGACGCTGGTATCGGCGCAGTTGAAAAACGTGGCTTCATTACAAACAAGATCACAAAAGAGTTGAATAAAGAGCAATATACTGGCTTATTAAACAACTTAGCACCACTTGTATTCATGCTTGGTAAAGTGGATGTAGCAGGTACAGAAGAAATGTTGCTTAAGTTGAACAAAGGACTTAAAAATGCGAATGCTGCAAGTCCAAATCAACGTACAACAATTTCTAGCTTAGTCGGCTTATTGAAAGACGATGAAGCAAACAGAAGTATTACGTATTTCGTAAACTTATTAAAAGGAATGTCACGCGAAGATTAAGCGTCATTCTATAAGAGCTGTTCTTTTTAGAACGGCTCTTTTTTTACATACAGAATCTATCTGCCGACGCTGTCAGAAATATGATAAACTTTAATAGAATTTAGATGTAGATGATAGAAAGAAGGTGTTGACGATTAACCCGAACATATTAAAAGCTTTAGCACTGATTTCAAATTTATTTGTCGTGCTTGGTTTTATTTTTTTGATTATGATGAAAGCCGTGCTTGCGATTACCATGTTTGCGATCGGTTTAATTATCAGTTTAATGATGTTTAATGTTTTATTCCGTGACAGAACAGGAATGAAGATAATTATCAATCTCTCTTTTACAATTGTGATGATTGTGATCATTGCAGCATACTTTATGTTGAAATAGAAAAAATACATGAGGAGTTCGCATAATGAATCGTAAAGTAAAAACGCGTATTTTCAGGCTGTTTGTCGGCTTAATTCTTTTAACTTTTATTATTCTATTTATCATTAATGAAACGAATTGGTTCAGCAATGATAAGAATTATACATTTGATGAAGCTGTTCAACTTCAAACTTCAAAAGGTGTATTGAATACGAAAGAAAACAATGGTCAATTTGTGAATGCATCTAAAGCAGATGTTGAACAAGCTATGGCAATTAAAAGACAGAATCATAATATCAGTTATATGGATATTTCAGAGCCTGTCTCAATGGATGAAAAAGAAGTGAATCAATTATTAAAAGGCAAAGGCGTGCTTGAAAATAAAGGGGACGCATTTTTAAAGGCACAAGATAAATATGATGTGAATGTTATTTATCTCGTCAGCCATGCATTAGTAGAAACAGGACATGGACGTTCTGAATTATCGAAAGGCATTAAGTTTAAAGGAAAAACATATTATAATTTTTATGGAATCGGTGCGTTTGATGAAGACGCAATGAAGCATGGCCATAGTTATGCGAAAAAGCAGAAGTGGACGTCACCAGAACGTGCAATTATGGGCGGTGCACGTTTTGTACGAGAAGACTTCTTCGATAAAGGACAAATTTCACTTTATCAAATGCGTTGGAATCCTAGCAATCCTGGTCAGCATCAATATGCGAGTGACATCGGTTGGGATCAAAATATTGCAGGTATGATGGATACGTATTATCAAAAATATGGTATTAAAAAAGATGATATTCGTAAAAACTTCTATAAATAACCAAAGAGGGCAGCAGCCCTCTTTTTTAAGCTATCCGGCTAGATACATAGGAAATAGGGAATATGATAGAATAAATAGGAAGTGTTAAAAAGAGGTGGATTATTGAGATGAAAATAGCAATTGTCGGCGGCGGCATTGGCGGACTCACCGCAGCTGCCTTATTACATGAACAAGATCACGAAATACATGTATTTGAACAACAAGATGAAATCAAAGAAATCGGTGCAGGTATCGGCATCGGTGGTAATGTATTAGACAAACTCGGCAATCATGATATGGCAAAAGGAATTAAAAATGCAGGACAAGTCATCAAAGAAATGGAAATTTTAGATGACAAAGGACATGTATTAAATAAAGCAGTGATGAAAAAAGGAACAGTTAATTTAACACTGCCAAGACAAGCTTTATTAGATGTTATCGCATCTTATGTTCCAAAAGAATTAATCCATACAGGAACTAAAATCGTGAAACTCGTACAAAACAGTTCGAAAGTTACTTTAACAACTGCACAAGGTGATACACATTACTTTGATTTATGTATCGGTGCAGATGGCGTACATTCAATTATTCGCGGACAAGTAAACCCTAAAGCCACTGTTAACTACCAAGGCTATACATGCTTCAGAGGAATGGTCGACGATGTAACTTTGAATGATCCGCATACAGCGAAAGAGTTTTGGGGTGCTAAAGGTCGTGTAGGGATTGTACCGATGTTAAATAACCAAGCGTATTGGTTTATTGCGGTTAATGCAAAAGAAAACGATCCTAAATTTAAAGAATTCACGAAACCTTATATTCAAGCATATTACAATAACTATCCAAATGAGGTCAGACGTATTCTAGACCAACAAAGTGAAACGGGTATTTTACACCATAATATTTACGATTTAACACCGCTTCAATCCTTCGTCTATGGTCGCACATTATTACTAGGTGATGCAGCTCATGCGACAACACCGAATATGGGACAAGGTGCAGGACAAGCGATGGAAGATGCGATTGTGTTAGCAAATTGCTTAAATACTTATGATTTCAGAGAAGCTTTAGCACGTTATGATGCGTTACGTGTGAAACATACTGCAAAAGTGATTAAACGTTCTCGCAGTATCGGTAAAAAAGCACAATATCAAAATGGCTTGATGATTGGCTTGCGCAACTTTGTGTTGAAACGCACACCGTCTAAATTGATTTCAAATCAAGCGAAATTCTTATACAAAACGAAATCTGTATAAACAACCAACATCGTTTAAAACGATAAAATAAAGAAATAAAAAAATGAGGTCTGGGATATTTTCCCAGGCCTCATTTTACTTAAGTGTAAATATCTTATTTAACGTTATTTACAACATATTGTGGTGCTTTGTTGTCTTTTAAGACATCTACTGTGTTATTTGCGACAATTTCAGCCATACCGTCACGTGCTTCAAATGTAGCGTTACCGATATGCGGCGTAATCACGACATTATCTAGTGATTTCAAGTCTTCAGTGATTTTCGGTTCGAATTCATAAACGTCTAACGCTGCACCTTCGATGACTTTGTCTTTCAATGCATCAGCAAGTGCTTGTTCGTTTACAATCGGACCACGCGCAGCATTAACTAAATAAGCTGTCGGTTTCATTTGTTTGAATTGTTCTGTATCGAACAAGTGGTGCAATTCTGGTTTGTAAGCAGCGTTGATTGTGATAAAGTCTGATTCTTTTAATAATGTGTCAAAATCAACGTATTTCGCACCTAATTCTTTTTCTTTATCTTCTTTACGATGTGGACCTGTATAAAGGATATCCATATCGAATGCTTTCGCACGTTTAGCGACTGCATAACCGATATTACCTAAACCGAAGATACCGATAGTTTTACCTGATACTTCACGTCCTCTGAAGAATAATGGTGCCCAACCATCGAATCCTTTCGTACGTGATAACTGATCACCTTCAGCAATACGACGTGCCACTGCAAGAACTAACGCAAATGTTAATTCTGCTGTTGAGCGTGTTGAAACGCCAGGTGTGTTTGTCACATAGATGCCTTTAGATTCAGCATATTCAATATCTACATTATTAAAGCCGGCACCGTAGTTTGCGATCACTTTTAAGTTTTCGCCTGCTGCGATGACGTCTTTATCTACGTTTGTAGATAAAATACTGATTAATGCATCCGCATCTTTCACGCCATTTTTTAATGTTTCTTGATCCACAACTCCTGGACCATCGTACATATCGACTTCGATATTATTCTTTTCTAGAATATCAAGTCCTACTTGTGGGATAGGGCCTGCAATATAGACCTTAGCCATACAAAACACTCCCTTTCTTAGTTTATATATCAATTATATTAAAAGGAAGAAGGAGAAACAATGAATACACCGTAAGCGTATGCATGACTATGAAATGAGTTTTAACCCAACAGAAGAAACGACAATTAAGCCGATACAAAGAATACGCCAGATATTTTTGGATTCATTATAAAATATCATACTGATAATTGCACCGCCGCCAGTTCCAATACCTGTCCAAATCGCATAAGCCGTTCCCATCGGGATGGAATTCATAGCGAGTGATAAAATACTGAAACTGAAGATAAAGGCGATACCTAATAACACAATATAAAATTTCTTGCCTGTTCGATTCAATTCATTTAAAAGAATCACGCCAAGAATTTCAAAACAGCCTGCGATAAATAAATATAACCATGCCATCAGTGTGAGCCCTCGCTTTCTGTTTCATCTGTTGATAGTTTCAGTCCAAGAATACCAATCAATAATAAGATGATGAAAAAGAGTTTGGTAAAGCTAAAGGGGTCGCCATAGACCACCATATCTAAAATAATGGTGCCCACTGTACCGATACCTACGAAAATCGCATAAGCCGTTCCCACAGGCAATGATTTACAAGCATTGATTACTAATGCGAAACTGATCGCAATCATAATTAAAGTCAGTCCCCAACTGAGCACTGAATCTGCATTTTTAATACAATTGACCCAAATAATTTCTACTAAGCCAGCTAAAATGACTTTAAACCAGCGCATACACACGCCTCCTTCTTCTTAATTCAGCACTGTCTATTTTCTCAAATTACACACAGAGAAACAATGAATGTGTTTATGAAAAAAGCATCAAAAAAACACACAACGCTGTGGTTGTGTGTGATTAGTTGAAGAAGCGGATAGATAGCGGGATTAGGTATTCCTCGCCATTATATGCTTTGACAGCCGCTATGACTGAGAATACAATGCTCAATATACCGAGAACCGGTAATATTATCATACCAATTAATACGATGCATAAAACTAATGCTACAATCGTCCATATCGTATAAGAAATAACGAAATTAAAATAGTTTTTAGCTGTCTTATTTACAAAATAAGATTCACTGCCTTTGGTTAACCAAATAATTAAGGGTCCGATAATAGTTGTAAAAAAGCTGAGTATATAAATTAAACACGCGAATAAACGTGCATCTTCTGTTGGAAATTGTTGATAGACTTCAGTGTGCTCGGTGACTTGTTCAGGTGAATGTTCCTTAGTCATAGCGCTCCTCCGATATTTAAGATTACTTTAAATATAGCAATAATTGAGTTTAAATGAAACACAATCGGAAAAACTTCAATATTTTTTACCATTTTGGACACCTAACAATAACAATAAATAAAGAGAAGTAGGGTATGAAATATATAGACGTTATTGTTAATAAGTAGCTAACAAATTTTTATTTTATTATTTGTCTAATCATGTTACGATAACTATAATACACTATTTGATGGTCGCAGAAAGCTGTAACTGTGCGTGTTCTAGCATACACAAGTCTCACAAGTTTTCTGTTTTATTTTTCTTTAAGACGGTTAAATAGAATAAATAATATTTTCACACTTCGAGAGACCGTACATCACTTTATTTCTAGCAATAAAGCTATTGTACGGTCTCTCATAATCATGACTAAACAAAGAAAGAAGGTATGAAGCATGAAAATAGCAATTATTGGTTCAGGTAACGGTGCTGTCACAGCAGCCGTTGATATGACAAGCAAGGGCCACGATGTCAAATTGTATTGCCGTAACGCTTCTATCGAAAAGTTCGATAAAGCGATTGAACAAGGCGGTTTCCACTTCAATAATGAAGGTGAAGAAAGCTTTGTGAAATTTACACAAGTCAGCGATGACATCGAAGAGGTTATACAAGATGCAGAAATTATTCAAATGATTATTCCATCAACATTTATTGAATATTATGCACGTATTATGGCGCCGTTCGTTAAGGATGAACAAATTATATTCTTCAACATGGCAGCTGCTATGGGTTCAGCACGATTCCTTAACATATTAGAAGATGAATATATCGATGTATGCCCACGTTTTTGTGAAGCAAACACATTAACGTATGGTACGCGTGTTGACTTTGAAGAGGGTATTGTTGATCTATCTTTAAATGTACGTAAAGTCTATTTCACTTCTTATATTCAAGAACATTTAAGTGAAGACTTTGAAATTGTTGAAAAGATTTATCCTCAAATTATTAAAGAAGAAAACTTATGGAAAACAAACTTAGAAAATGGTAACCCAGAAGTGCACCCAGGACCTACTTTATTAAACGTTGGACGTATTGATTACTCTGGAGACTTCTCATTATATAAAGAAGGGATTACTAAACATACGGTTCGTTTACTGCATGCGGTAGAGCTTGAGCGTCTGTCACTTGGCCGTCGTTTAGGATTCGAACTGCAAACAGCAAAAGAAGCACGTATTCAACGTGGTTATTTAGAAAGAGATCGTGAAGATGAACCGTTAAATCGTCTGTTTAACGAAAGTCCTGTTTTCTCACAAATTCCAGGGCCAAATCACGTGAAGAATCGTTATTTAACTGAAGATATTGCATTCGGTTTAGTCTTATGGTCTAGCTTAGGGCGTGAAATTGGGGTAGAAACGCCGAATATTGATGCGATTATCGTCATAGCTTCTACAATTTTAGAACGTGATTTCTTTGAAGAGGGTCTGACAATCGACGAGTTAGGCAGAGATAAAGTTGGATTAGATTAACAATTAAATAAAGGGGGACATATTATGAAGAGAATGCCGACATTACTTGAATCCATTTCAACCATCGTTGTGATGATGTTATTAGTTATTGTTGGATTTGTGGTATTTGGAATTCCAGTACAACCATTATTAATTCTTTCAGCGGCTTATGCGTCAGTAATTGCCTGGCGTGTAGGATTACGTTGGAAAGATTTAGAAGAGGGGATTACACAGCGGCTGAGTACAGCGATGCCTACGATTTATATTATTTTATGCGTAGGGATTGTAGTTGGGACATGGATGTATTCTGGAACCGTACCTGCTCTGATTTATTATGGATTAAAATTGTTGAATCCAAGTTATTTCTTGGTCTCTGCGTTTTTAATTTCAGCGATAACGTCTATGGCCACTGGAACCGCTTGGGGTTCTGCATCAACAGCAGGAATCGCGTTAATTGCGATTGCACATCAATTACATATTGATGCGGGTATGGCTGCAGGTGCAATTATTGCAGGTGCAGTTTTCGGTGATAAGTTATCACCACTCTCTGATACAACAAACTTAGCGGCAATGGTCACGAACGTGAACATTTTTGCCCATATTAAAGCGATGTTATGGACGACGATTCCTGCGTCGATTATCGGTATGATAGTTTGGTTCTTTGCGGGATTAAATCATAAATCGAGTGCGGATAAAAGCCAAATCAATGCATTATTACGTCAACTCGAAAATGTATATCATATTAATTTCAGTGTATGGATTCCAGCGATTGTTATCATCGCATGTTTATTATTCCGCTTCTCAACCGTACCGGCTATGTTAGTTTCATGTGTGGCAGCGATCTTTGTCGGCGCACTGAATCATGGCTTTAATTTTACAGATGGTTTTAAAGCTGCGTTTGACGGTTTTAAACCAGATATGATTGTCCATCAAGTCAATTTAAATGATAAAGCGACGACTTTGCTTGAGCAAGGCGGCATGATGAGTATGACGCAAGTCATTGTGACAATCTTCTGCGGCTATGCGTTTGCGGGTATTGTCGAAAAATCAGGTTGTTTAACAGTGATGTTGAACACAATTAAAGATAAAGTCACTTCACCAGGTACATTAATTTTAGTTACAGTAATATCTGGTTTGATTATGGTATTAGCAGCAGGAGTAGCATCTGTTGTGATTATCGTAGTAGGTATGTTGTTATATGATATGTATGACGAGATGAAGCTGTCTCGTACAAACTTATCACGTACACTTGAAGACTCAGGTACGATGATTATTCCATTGATCCCTTGGGGCACATCAGGAATTTATTATACGCAACAATTAGGTGTAAACGTCTATTCTTACTTTATTTGGACGGTACCATGTTATTTATGTGTGATTTTCGCTATATTCTACGCCTTTACTGGCTGGTCAGTGAAAAAGGTGAAATCACCAGACACAACACATTATACACAGCACGGTTAAAGATGAACTGTCTCGCTTTTTAAAGTGAGGCAGTTTTTCTTTGACTTTTTACAATTTTTCAGATTTTACACATTAAACGCGTGAATCCAGGGTATAACATACTAATGGTGGAACAATTATAGTTATCTAAGAAGGATTAATTGCAATTCCAATCATTATCATTAAAAAAATAATATTTATTAGGTTTAGTTGTGTACTAAAACGGTTATTAAATATACATGAATGAGGTGATTCCATGCTATATGTAGTAATACTTGTAGCGATATTACTATTGTGTCTAGGAATTCATCGATACTTCAATTTAGATAATTTAACTGTAAAATATCCTTCTATTATCTATTTAGTAATCAGCTTTATATTGTATTTTGTAGCGATTTTGCAATATAGAGTTGATTCTTCTATGTCGGAATTTTTAGCACATGAAATGTTAATGACGTCTATCTTCGGGCTATTAATATTTTGGACATTATCCCAAACTAACAAAACAAAAGATACTGTTGTTTATACAGTAATGATATTAATCTTATCTCTTATTGAGGTTATGACTACGAGTCCTCAGCTTGGGATTAATGCCACAGTAGAAATGTTTGTGGTACGTATTGTCCTAACAGCCGGTATGGCCATAGGTTTAGGAGGCTATGTTCTTTATAGACAACTTAAACGACCCGTATCAGAAAGCTTCCCATTATTATATGTGTTAGCTTTCGCATTCTGGATTATGATCGCATATTGGTTATAACGTAGTAAATAGATAGAAAAGCCGGCAGGCTTAGGTGTAAATTCCTAAGTCGCCGGCTTCTTTGTTATGCGTATAAGTTAGTGGCAGGATAAGCAATAGAAATAAAAAAAGGGTATAAAAAAACCAACTGATTGTAGCTGATCAGTTGGCTTATATCGTAAATTTATTAATTAGTGGATGTAGTTGTATCCGCCTGCTTGGCTAGCTGAGATTGTACGTGTAGTTACAACGCCAGGACCTTGACCGTAGTTCATTTCTGAAACGTTTACTGAACCGTCGCTGTTTACACTTTCAACGTATGCAACGTGACCGAAAGCACCTTGGCTAGTTTGTAAGATTGCGCCAGCTGATGGGTTGTTGTTTACAGTGTAACCTGAAGCTGCTGCTGCGTTAGCCCAGTTATTAGCGTTGCCCCAAGTTGAACCGATTTTACCGCCAACTTTGTCGAATACGTAGTAAGTACATTGACCTACAGTGTATAAGTTAGCACCTGATGATGAACGGTTAGCGAATGTGTTAGTGCTTGTTTTTGGTGCTGAAGTAGTTGTTACTTTAACGTTGTTGTCTGATGTTAAGTATGAAGCACCTAAACCGCCAGTACGTGGAGCAGTTGCTTGTGTATTGTAGCTAGTGTAGTTTGTATAGTTATTGTTAGCTGTGTTGTTGTTATTGTATTGAGCGTAAGTACCATAGTAGTTATTGAATTGATTAGATTTGTTCCAGTTACCTTCCCAAGTGTAGTGGTAGTTACCATCTTGATCAATTGTATATGAGTAGCTGTAAGAATAAGGATCGTTTGAGTTGTATCCGTTATTTTGTGCAGCGTCTGCATCGTGATTAGATAAAGTTAAAGCAGCGATTCCTAAACCTGCTGTAGCGATTGTAGTAGTAGCGATTTTATTCATGATAAAATATCCTCCTAAAGATAATAAGCTAAATTATTTTTTAAGTCTCGTGACTGGATTAACATTTACTAAATTTCATAATTTGTTTTGTTTGTTTCGTTCTCTTAACGACAAGACTTACTCTACCAAAAAAAATTGCACTTGTGTGGTTTGTTATCGTTTTGTAATTTAGTTCTAATAATTATGTATTTGGATGTAATAAGCATGAAAGTAGGACTATAGTCTTAGAATGTTGATGTTATCGCATTTTTAACATTTTTAATTATTTGTAAAGGCTTTTCATATTACAGTCTTGTAATATAACAGAAAACTTTGAAACATAATTTCTAATGAATAAATGTTGCTTTGTAGTTAATATGACGGAGATTTATTTTTAAAATTCTGTCGAATAGATAGTCATCTAATTAAATACAATAGGTGGATGTTAACTATTAACTTTATGTAAAGTTAGGCTTTTCTTCATTAAATGGAAGTTTTTATCTCTTTGTTCAGCTCGAGTTGAAAGTATTGACTTAAGGAAAGAACAGATGTATTATTTAAGTATAAAAATTATACCTAAAGAGGTGAAAAAAGTGAAACTCGAAATTGGAATGACATCCTTTGCAGACAACACTGATATTTATACAGAAAACGGCATTCAAGAAAAATTAACAGCAGCAGAACGTATTAGAAACATCGTAGAAGAAATCCAACTTGCTGATGAAGTAGGGCTGGATGTATATGGATTAGGTGAACATCATCGTTCAGATTATGCAGTTTCAGATCCTGTGACTGTACTTGCGGCAGCAGCGACAACAACGAAACGTATTAAACTTTCATCGGCAGTAACGGTTTTATCATCAGATGATCCAGTACGTGTCTATGAACGTTTTGCGACATTGGATGCAGTATCTAACGGACGTGCTGAAATTATGGTAGGGCGCGGTTCGTTTATCGAATCTTTCCCATTATTCGGTTACAACCTTGATGATTACGATCAATTGTTTATTGAGAAGTTGGAATTATTGAAACGTATCAATCAACATGAGATTGTTAAATGGGAAGGCGGTTTGCGTCCAGCAATTAACAACTTAGGTGTATATCCTAGAGCAGTGCAAGAGGAAATTCCAATTTGGCTCGCAACAGGAGGCACACCAGAGTCTTCTATGAGAGCTGCAGAGTTCGGTTTACCGATTACCTACGCGATTATCGGTGGTAATCCTAGACGTTTCAAACGTAATATTGCAGTGTATCGTGCAGTTGCTGAAAACAGAGGTTATCGCGCAGAAGATATGCCGGTTGCAGTACATTCTTGGGGTTATATCGCAGAGACTGATGAAGCGGCACAACGTGAGTTTTACGCGCCGACTAAAGTCGCACATGATATCATCGCCAGAGAACGTAATTGGCCGCCATACGATCAAGCGCATTTCCAACGTGAAATCAGCGATGAAGGTGCAATGTTTGTAGGAAGTCCGGAAACAGTCGCAAAGAAAATGATTAAAGTAATCGAAGAATTGAACTTGAATCGTTTCATGATTCACCTGCCAGTAGGGTCTATGCCACATGACCGTGTAATGCATGCAATTAAATTATACGGAGAAAGGGTAAAACCTATTGTAGAGGAATATTTTAATAATAAATAAAGGAGATTGTATTATGTTATTACGTTATTTAAACAATATTAAAATCGCTAAGGAATTATTACAGGCTTCAGAGCCAAAATTAAAAGGTGACGCAGGTATGAAAGATACTTTCGCAAATGTGTTCGGCCTTGATTCTAAATGGGTAACAGTTGCAGGTACTTTAGAAGCAGCAAGTGGTTTAATCTATTTACTAAGCTTCGGCAACAAAAAAATGACAAATGTTGCTTCATTATTAGCAGTAGGTGTTTTAGGTGTTGCAGCTTACAAACACTACGAAGCAGGTCATGGTAAAGAAGGCGCTAAACACGCAACTGACTTATTGAAATTAGCTGCATTATCTTCAGCTGATACAATTTGCAGTAAAAAATAATAAATAATCAGTGTATATATGAATAAGGCTCAATCACAAAACTGTGGTTGAGCCTTTTTATTATGCTTGAGTATAACGTTTTAAATGTTTGGCAGTTAAGGTATCTGTTTGTAGGAAGTCTTTAGGCAAGCCGCTGAATAAGATTTGTCCTCCTTCTAAACCTGGACCTGGTCCGACATCAATGAGCCAATCCGCTTCACACATCATGGATAAGTTATGTTCAATCAGAATCACTGTATTCCCAGCTTCAATTAAATCATTGAAGCGTTTCAATAGTAGAGGAATGTCTTCTTCATGTAAACCTGTTGTCGGCTCATCAAAGATATAAACATAATCAGTTGTCGGTTCGACTAAATGCTGACTTAATTTAACGCGCTGAATCTCACCGCCAGATAAGGTGTCTAGCGGTTGACCGAGTGCCATATAATTTAATCCAGTTTGGCTTAATGACTCTAATGCATCTTCAATTTCTTGATGCCCTTTAAAGAATTCTAAACCTTCATCTACAGTTAAGTTTAAAACATCCGCAATATTATAACCGTTAACTGTTGCTTCTAATACTTCAGGTTTATAGCGTTTACCATGACACACTTCACAAGTCTGAGAAAAATCAGCCATAAAGGCTAGTTCAGTTTTAATATAACCTTTACCGCCGCAATTGGGGCATGCACCTTTAGAATTATAGCTGAACATCGCTTTGCTTAATCCGGTTTGTTGGCTGAAGAATTTTCGTACTTGATCAAAGACACCTAAATAAGTCAGTAGATTAGAACGGCTTGAACCTTGAACTGCTTTTTGATCAACAAAGATAGTGTGTTCATTATCTTCAAATCCTTTTTTGACCAAAGTACTTTTACCAGAACCTGCGACACCTGTCATAACCGTCATGACTTGTTTAGGTAAATCAACCGTGACATCTTTTAAATTATTTTCTGTAATTGGTCCGAGATGGAAATATCCTGCAGGTTGACGCACGTCATTTTTAAGGTGATGTGGTTTTCTTAACGCATGACCTGTCGCTGTATCAGATTCTAATAATGCTGGATAATCTCCTTCAAATGTAATTTCTCCACCATTCTTACCAGAACCTGGTCCCATATCAATGACATAATCCGCTTCTTTAATAACATCAGGATCATGTTCAACAATTAAAACAGTATTGCCTTTTTCTTTAAGTGATTGTAAAATAATATTGATTTTTTGTATATCTTCAGGATGCAAACCAACACTGGGTTCATCAATAATATAAACTAAATCAGATAAAGGACTATTTAAATGACGGATTAATTTAAGACGTTGTGCTTCTCCACCAGAAAGTGTTGTTGTGACACGGTCGAGTGTTAGATAGCTTAATCCTATGAAATCTAGGGCTTCAAGTTGTTTTCGAAGCGGCGCAATAATAAATTCTGCAGTTGGTTGATTCAATTGATCTAAAAAAGCCAAGTTCTCTTTAATTGTCATTTTAGTAAAATCAGAAATATTATAGCCATTGATTTTACAACTTAATACCTTTTGATTTAGTCTTTGTCCTTCACAAACAGGACATGTTTTAGTGGTAACGACGTGTTTTAAATGGCGTGCATAACGTTTTTTCGCAAAAGTTTTATCGCCTAAAAAGATACGGCTGAAACGCGGAATCAATCCCACATATTTCGCAGTTTTTCTCCATTCTTTCGGTGGATTTTTAAGCTTTGTCGGCTGTTGATATAAAAATAAATCAAGTTCTTCTTTGGTAAAGTCTTTTAACTTTTTGTCATTATCAAACAAACCGCTGTCGCGATATGCTTTTCCTCTTTCTTTATCCGGACCGAAAGAAGGGAAGTCGATGGCACCTTCATTTAATGACTTATCCCAATCTAACAATTCATCTAAATTAATTGATTCAATGTAACCTAAACCTTCACATTCTTTGCACATGCCTGATGGGCTGTTGAATGAAAAAACATCAGAATAACCTACAAAAGGTGTGCCGATACGTGACCATAATAAACGCACAGATGCGTATATGTCTGAAATTGTGCCGACTGTTGAGCGAGAGTTGCCGTTATAACGTTGTTGGCTGATTGTCATCGCAACAGGCAGATGGTCTATGTGATCGACGCTAGGTCTAGGTTGTTGATTAAGATGAAACTGTATGTAACTTGAATAAGTTTCGTTTAAAAGGTGCTCTGATTCAGCTGCGAGTGTATTAAAAACGAGTGAAGACTTTCCTGAACCAGAACGGCCTGTAAATACAGTTATGAAATGTTTCGGAATGTCTACATCGATGGATTTTAAATTATTCTGTGTCGCACCTTTGACACGGATATAATCTTGTTTCATCCTTTCATCCTCCTTGTTTGTATATGTGATACACATTCATTATGACATTGATTAATTGTATTCCCCAATATTCATTTATTACTACTTTTATTGCTTTTGATTTTTTGAATAGACAGTCATCCTATTAACCCAATTAACCTTAGTGAAAACTTTACATTCGTGATGACTGATTTCAACATTATGACGTTTACTATTTTGATTATTTTAGGAACAAAAATAGATTGTTATTTAATGAGAGTTGTAATAAAATTAGTTTATGTAGGGGCTTGCTTGAAATTATCAGAACAATTCACTAAACATCTTCGAAAAACATCAAGAAGGAGTGAATTTCACTATGAACAATAAAAACATAATTAATGATTTATCAAAATTCGTCACTGTAGCACAAAAAGTAAGAGAGGTCAGTGCTACAATTAAAAGTGAGTTTCAAATCACTTTTGAAGAACTCTTTATTTTAAACTACATTCACAGCAGTGAAAAAGAACGTACAGAGTTCAATGTAAAAGAAATCATTCAACTTTCCAACTTAAAACCATATTTTATTTCTAAAGCGATTCAAAAGCTTAAAGAGCGTAAACTCTTAACTAAAAAAAGAAATAAACATGATGAAAGAACCGTGATTTTAGTAGTTGATCCAGAGCAAAGAAAGGAAATCGAGGCTCTTTGTAAAGCGGTCAGCAAAGTATTTTAATCATAGGAGAAGTTGGGGAATTTAAGATTATTTCAACAGGCACAAAAAATTAGTAATAAAAAAGTGAGTTATTCATTGAGATAGCTCACTTTTTTATTTTTGTTTATTTTGTTCAATCGCATCTAACACTTGTTGGACACAAGCATCCATGTCCTTAAACACTTCATGTTTCTCCCAAAAACGTAAGACAGTATAACCCATTTCTTCTAATTTCTGATTCACTTCTTGATCTCTTTCCATATTGCGTTCTAATTTCGGTATCCAATATGAACGGTTCGTGTGGATTCTTTTTTGTTTAACATTTTCCCAATCATAACCATGCCAGAATTCCCCATCTACAAATACCATTACGTTATATTTAGTGATAGCGATATCTGGAGTGCCGGGTAACTTCTTATAATTCTTAAAATAACGGACACCTTGGTGCCATAAAGCTTTAGCAAGTTGTGTTTCAGCTTTGCCGCCTGTGCCTTTGATTTTAGACATCATCTTAGAACGATACGCTTTAGATTCTGCCATATAAATTCACCTCATACATATAAGATGTTCTATATTGATATTCCCAAAAAAGCCTGTTGTTATGCAGCATCACGCAGATAATAACATAAACATACAACGATGATATTTAATACTTTTTCTAAAGGGTAGATACATAAAGTAAAGAAAATAATTATATGAAACAGAAGGAAGGGATAGTTTGAAACAACCATTCAAAGTTCTGAGAGATATTGTACATTTAATAACGCCGACAGCAGGGGGCACTTTGGTAGCAAAATATGCGACAAACAATGCACGTCAAGTTTATCAAAAAGAAAAGAACCCGCCGTTTTCACCGCCAGGTATTACGTATCCCATTGTCTGGTCAGGTTTGTATCTTGCGATGGGTATCGCATATATGATTGCACGTAACGCAAGTAAAGATAAATCTGTACCGATTTCACACTATACACAACTTGGTTTGAATTTCTTATGGTCTGTATTGTATTTCAAATATAGACTACGTGGAGCAGCGATGGTTGAAAGTTATGCTTTATTCGCATCTGTTGTCGTCACGTCAGTCAATTTCTATAAAGCAGATAAACGCAGCGGCTTGTTAATGGTGCCTTATGCATTATGGTGTGCATTTGCGATCTATCTTGCGACAGGAAGCTGGATTTTAAACAAAGATCAATAATTCATGTCATAATAAAAGTTGAAGGAAGTGAATCATATGGCAACAACATCAGTAATTTTAGGTGCCGGCGGTCAATTCGGCATGGCATGGGAAATCGGTTATTTAAGAGGTTTAGCTGAGAAAGGTTTAGACTTGAGAGATGCCGATGAATTTGTCGGAACATCTGCGGGTGCACAAGTGGGCACAGTTCTCGCATCAGAAGCAGACTGGGAAACAATATGGGAAGAACAACTAAACTATCAAAGAGAAGGTGAAAATCCATTAACGGATGATGATTTAGCAGATATCTTTGCGCAATTTGATCAATTAGAGAAAAATGCGCGTACTGTAGAAGAATGGATTGATGGTATGAGTCAGATGGCTATGCATCCTAAAGTAGATTTGCCTGAAACAGAAAGACTCAATATGATCAGAAACAGCTTAGGCAATGCAGTTTCGGGCTGGACACCTAAAATCAAAATTGTAGTGACAGAAGTAGAAACAAATCAACGTCGTGTATTTGATGAAAACTCTGATGTATCCTTAGTTAAAGCTATTGCGGCGAGTGGCGCATTCCAAGGAGCTTATCCAACGATTCAGCTGCATGATAAACACTATTATGATGGCGGTTCTTATTCTATGGATAATCCAGATGTCAGTGAAGCGGATAAAGTTGTGGTATTAGCTGCGAATTTACCAGTGAAAACACCTTATGCATTATCTGATTTAGTGGACCATATGCAAGAACGAGGTCAAAGTGTGTATACAGTCAAACCAGATAGCACTGTAATGAGCATTCTGGAAAAATATGATTATAATACAATGAATGGTGCATTACGTAAAGAAGTAGCTGAAGCTGCACGCCAACAAGGACATGAAGAAGCACAAGCGCTTAAAGCATTTTGGAATAAACAGTAACTTATAAAATTATGTATGTAAAAAGGACGGTTATCAAAGAATGAATAACCGTCCTTTAGTTTGCAATCAGGTGTATAACTTGATTGTTATTAATATTTTCTTAAGAAATCTACATCTCTGTCATAATGTTTTCTGACAAGTTGTTGTTGCACGTCATTTAGAATATCTAAAATTAAATCAGTTTGATGTGCAAGAATACGGATACTGATACCATGTGTCGCAAGTTCAGTAATACCGATTCTGCAGTCTTCTTGTTTCGCATAAGGTGCCATAATCTCATAAAGTTCTTCAACTGTTTCTTTATTCGCATCTGGATGAATGAAATAACAAGACCCTAGATGAGAATAACCTTCCATATAACCTAAAGCATCTACACGATTTTTATTTGGATCCAACAACAAGTTATCATAGACGACTAATTCACCGTCAACGAAAATTTCATTAAGCAGGTGAAGATAGTCATACGTAAAGTGCGCTTCATCTGGAGAATAACCAGGCGTTAAGATATCGGTATAAAACATTGCGCCGGTTTTAGCCAGATGATATTGATTATGCTGATAAAACTTTGCATCTTTATAAGCTATAATCGGATCGCCTACATATTCCATATAAGCGTTATCTTCAATCGTGAACGTTTGGTACTGTTCAACATGATCTTTCAATGTTTTGTAGATTTTTGTTGCACCTTGCGATGTGAGTGTCGTTGCCGCATTTTCTTTTACTTTAACATTTAAGCGATAACGGTCTCCATCTAAATAGCCGCCGCCGACATTAACAATATAGAATGTCGGGATATTTGAGCCATTTAAATAAATAGGGCGAATCACTTTTAATGCTTGTTCAAAAAAGATATCGCGTGCTACAGAACGTTCACCGTCATTAAAGACGGTGATATCTAACTGTCCTGTCCATTGCTTTTCTTCAGACATTACTCTAGTCCTTTAAGCAGCACATCACGTTCAATCCAGTTAATCACATTGTCTAAACCTTCTTCTGTTTTAAGGTTTGTGAATGTGAATGGACGATCACCACGGAAAGTACGTGTATCTTCAGCCATTTGGTCTAAAGATGCGCCGACATAAGGTGCTAAATCTGTTTTGTTGATGATGAAGAAATCAGATTTAATCATACCTTGGCCGCCTTTACGTGGGATTTTTTCACCTTGTGCAACGTCGATAATATAAATTGAGAAATCTACAAGTTCTGGACTGAATGTCGCAGCTAAGTTGTCGCCGCCTGATTCTACGAAAATCAATTCAATATCTTCATGACGTTCAACTAATTCATCAATTGCCGCAAAGTTCATTGAAGCATCTTCACGAATTGCTGTATGAGGGCAACCGCCAGTTTCAACTCCGATGATACGATCTGCAGGAAGTACGCCAGAATTTACTAAGATTTTTTCGTCTTCTTTTGTATAAATATCATTTGTAATAACACCGATGCTTAATTCTTTAGAAAGATGTTTTACTACTTTTTCTACAAGTTCGGTTTTACCTGCGCCTACAGGGCCGCCGACTCCGATTTTAATAGGTTGAGTCATAAATCTTGCCTCCTAAGAAATAAAGATTCGTACATTCACTTTTTCATGTTCCATTTGATTGATTTCAAGTCCTGGTGCAGTGATGCCGAATTCAGATGCTTTAAGCTCAAAAATATGGTCGCGTGTTTGTTTCATAAAAGGAATCATCTGCGTCACAATACGTTGACCTGCAGTTTGTCCTAATGGAATGGCTCTGACCGCATTTTGAGTTAAAGATGAAACGTTTTGATATAAATAATAATCGATAATCATTTCAATATCGACACCGAGATAATGACCAAGCATTGTAAAGCAGATTGCTGGATGCAATTTCGCTTGTTTTGCTTGATATTGTTCGTGATACCAATGAATCCATTCACTATCGTAAAGTTCATCAGCTAGTTTCACCATACGTGTTCCCATTTGTTTGGTACCGACACGTGTTTCTCTCGGCATATTTTGAACAAATAATAAACGATCTAATTCTAACACTCTTTTTTCATCATTCTGATTCAGTGCTTCGTAAACGAAGCGCATCGCTAATCCATCCGCATATGTGAGTTGTTCACTTAAAAACAGTTTCAACCATTCTTGGAAGGACTGTTCATCATGAACAGTCCCTCTTTGGATATAAGTTTCTAATCCGAATGAATGGCTGAAAGCACCTGTAGGGAATTGCGAATCGCAAAATTGAAACAAGCGTAAAGACGCATGATCAATCATGTGAATGTCCTATATGACGGAAGGCTTTGTTTACTTTGCGATCCTCACGTAAGTGGGGGATGCCTAATGATTTTAATAAATCTTCAACTAAATAATCGTATTGTACCAACATTTCATTTTCTGTGAATTGTGCAGGTAAATGACGGTTACCAAGCTGATGGGCAATATCTCCCATTTCTTGCAGTGAACGTGGTTTGATAACCAAAATATCTTCAGAATTGACATCAACCACGATACGGTTGTTGTCATCTTCATATAAGATGTCGCCATACTGCAAGTCTACAGGGTTTTTTAAGCGGATTCCGATTTCATTACCGTGGTCAGTTTTGACACGTTGGATGCGTTTAACTAAATCAGAGTTTTCTAGATACACTTTTTCAGTGTGCTTTTGTTTTTCTTCAGGTGATAAATTGGCGATATTGCCAAGAATTTCTTCTACTATCATGAAAGCTTGCCTCCTAGAATAAGAAGTAACGTTGTGTTAATGGCAACTCTTTAGCAGGTTCGCTTGTGATTTTTTCGCCATCTACAAACACTTCATACGTTTGTGGATCTACGTCTAATTTTGGTGTTGCTGTATTGTTTTTCATATCTGTTTTACGTAGGTTACGGATATTTTTAACTGGACGGATTAAACGATGCAAGTTCAATTGACGTTGAATATCATTCATATAAGCAATGTTTGATACGAATGTCATGTTTGTACCTGTCATGTTACCGCCAAGTTGACCGTACATTTTACGGAATTTAAGAGGTTCTGAGATTGGGATAGAACCATTTGCATCACCGTTGATTGCTGTACTGATCATTCCGCCTTTTAAGACAACATCAGGTTTTACACCAAAGAATGCAGGTTCCCAAATTACAATATCCGCAAGTTTGCCAGGTTCAATTGAACCGACATATTCAGAGATACCGTGTGTAATCGCAGGGTTGATTGTGTATTTTGCGATATAACGTTTGATACGGTTGTTGTCATTGTATTCTGAGTCGCCATCTAAATAACCGCGTTGTTCTTTCATACGGTGTGCGACTTGCCATGTACGTGTGATAACTTCACCGACACGACCCATTGCTTGTGAGTCAGAGCTGACCATACTGAATACACCCATATCTTGTAACACGTCTTCCGCTGCAATTGTTTCTTTACGGATACGTGAATCAGCGAATGCTACGTCTTCAGGAATAGAAGCGTTCAAGTGGTGTGTAATCATAACCATATCTAAGTGCTCATCAATTGTATTTGTTGTGTAAGGTAGTGTTGGGTTAGTAGATGATGGAAGGACATTAGGATAGCTTGCTGATTTGATTAAGTCAGGCGCATGTCCGCCACCAGCACCTTCAGTGTGGTACATATGAATGACACGGTCTTTGATTGCTTTCATCGTATCTTCCATGAAGCCCGCTTCATTCAACGTATCTGCATGTAATGCGATTTGAACATCATAATCATCAGCTACATCTAATGCATGACTTAGCGCAGATGGTGTTGCTCCCCAGTCCTCATGGACTTTCAAGCCGATTGCGCCAGCGTGGATTTGTTCAATTAATGCTGTGTGGTTGTGTGCTTGTCCTTTACCAGTGAAACCAACGTTGACTGGTAAAGCTTCCGCTGCTTCTAACATACGGTGCATATGCCATGGACCCGGAGCAACCGTAGTGGCTTTAGAACCTTCAGAAGCACCAGTACCGCCGCCGATATGTGTTGTAACACCACTTTCAAGCGCAACCCATGATTGTTCAGGGTTAATAAAGTGTACGTGTGTATCAATACCGCCAGCTGTTACGATCTTACCTTCAGCTGAAATGATATCAGTGTTTGCACCGATAATGATATTAACGTTGTCCATAATATCAGGGTTACCAGCTTTACCATATCTCATGATATAGCCGTTTTTAATTCCGATATCTGCTTTGTATACTTTATCGTAATCAATAATAACTGCGTTTGTAATAACAGTATCTGCAACATTACGGTCATCACGTGTTACGTTAGGGTTTTGAGCCATACCATCACGCACAGATTTACCGCCGCCGAAAGTAGCTTCATCCCCATATGACGCATAGTCTTTTTCTACTCGTGCAAACAAGTTTGTATCAGCTAATCGAATAGAATCGCCGACAGTCGGACCATATAAACTTGTATATTGAGATTGTGTCATTTTAAAGCTCATCGATCATACCCACTTTCTTTATTCGCATTTTTCATTCCTTCGTCGTCTTTAATACCAGCGTTCGGATGATCATCGTCTACACGGAAGACACGATCTTCATCAATCGGTCCATTAACCATTCCTCGGAATCCGTAAATACGACGATTACCGTTATATTCCACAAGTTGTACTTTCTTTTCATCCCCAGGTTCAAAGCGTACAGCTGCGCCAGCTGGAATATCTAAATGTTTACCATATGCTTTCTCTCTATCAAATTTTAAGCCATCATTTACTTCAAAAAAATGATAATGAGAACCGACTTGAATAGGGCGGTCTCCTATATTTTTAACAACGATTACTGTTTCAGTAGAATCAGTACCTTTATTTATTTCTATTTCAGTACGTTTTACTATAATTTCACCAGGTCTCATAATATATAATCCCCCTTTAAACAATCGGATGATGTATCGTAATTAATTTTGTGCCGTCAGGGAATGTAGCTTCAACTTCGATGTCTGTGATCATATCTGCTACACCTTCCATTACATCATCCTTATTTAAAATTTGTCTGCCGTAACTCATAAGGTCGGCAACGCTCTTACCATCTCTTGCACCTTCTAACATTTCGTAACTGATGATAGCTACCGCTTCAGGATAGTTTAATTTTAAACCGCGTTTTTGACGTCTGCGTGCAACGTCATTCGCAATAACCAACATCAATTTATCTTGTTCACGTTGAGTAAAATGCAAAGTAATCCCTTCTTTCATATATGTTAAATAATACTAATCCATTGTAAGACTCGACTTATCGATATACAAGAAATATATATATGTGGTGCCAAATATAATTGCAAATTAACAAGTTAAGGCTTGAATATACACTTTAATTAACCCAAGGGAGTTTTACCTTTTTTGGTACATTTTCAAACAAACGTTGTATTTTAATCTAAAAAATTATAAATAGAGAGCAATAGGTTTTATTCACAATCCTATTTTGTTAAAATTATAACTGTTTATAAATTTTGAGAAATCAGGTGAAGGATCGATGCGTCAATTAGTCGACGTTGTATTAAAGAATATCTCACAAGTATTATTGTTAAATAATGCTTGGACAGGGCTATTCATTTTAGCAGGTTTATTTGTAGCAAATTGGAAAGTAGGGCTAGCAGCATTGCTTTCTAGTTTGATTGCTTATGTATTAGCACCTTATACAAATTATTCCAAAGAAGAAATCAAAGAGGGGCTGGCTGGTTTTAATCCTGTGCTGACAGGTGTGGCTTTAACCATATTCTTAGTGCCAGACATTAAAGGTATTGGTATGACAGCACTTGCGGTTGTATTGACATTACCGCTTGGTGCCGCATTTCGTCATTTATTATCGCGTTTTGACTTGCCGATGTTGACCATGCCGTATGTGTTTATCAGTTGGATGTTTTTATTTATGTCCTTCCAATTCGAACACGTCAATGCTGGGGTTAATATTTTACCTTCTACGGTACGTGAGATTACATTTTCACATCACGCGATTAACGGTGTGATGACTTTCTTAGATGGCTTTAGTGAAATTTTCTTGGTGAAAAGTACAGTAGGGGGCTTATTGATACTGATTGGTATCTTTATTGCTTCTAAACGTGCAGGTATCTTCTCAGTCGTCGCAAATATTATCGGTGTTTTTGTGGTAATGTTATTTGGGGCGAACCATGATGATATAAATACAGGATTATATGGCTATAATGTTATCTTAGTAATATTGGCTTTAGGTGTTACCTTTAAAGAAACTTCAGTATTTAACAAATATTTAAGTATGTTATTTGGTATTTTTATCACAGTGGTTGTACATGCTGGTTTAGTGACTTGGTTAAAACCATTCGGCTTGCCAGTATTCACATTACCGTTCATCGTCGCAACATGGTTGATGTTGATGGCAGGTAAACCAAATGTGATGCCTGTTGAAAGCGAAACTGAAAATAAATAATATATAAAGAAAACGGCTTACACAACCTGTTTACTGTGTAAGCCGTTTTTTCATATTATTTAGATGCTGCTTGTTCGAGTTTTTCTTTTAAATCTTTACGCATGAATTCTAATGTGTAAGGGTCGTTGAACCAGTATGTTTTCGCATCTACTTTGATGACATGTCCTTCTTTAACTGCTGGAAGGTTTTTCCAAAGGTTTGTTTGAGTATAAGATGGTTCAGCTTTGCCGGCACGTGTTGATACAATATAGTCGCCTGCATATTCAGGGATTTTCTCTTGTTTGATTTCTGCCCAACCATCTTTTTTAACTAGTTCTTTTTGTTTTTCTGGCATTTGTAAGCCGAATGCTTGATAAATCACTTCACCGCCACGACCCCAGTTTGGACCGTACGTATAAAGTTTTTTATCGAATTCATCTAATAATGAGATTGTTGAATCTTTACCGATTTTATCTTGAATCTCTTTACCATCTTTTTTAGTTTCTTTTTTCCAATCCTCTGTCCATTTTTTAGCTTCGTCTTCTTTACCTAACAATTTACCTAGTTCAATTTGTTGATCTAAGTACTTATGTTTTGCGTAGTCGAAAACTACAGTAGGAGCTGCTTTTTGATATTTCTTGATGTTTTTATCTGTTGAATAAACAATGATTAAATCTGGTTTTTGTTTGATTACTTTTTCAACATCTTCGCTGCCAGTGGCGCCGATTTTTTCAACACCTTTGAATTTTTCTTTTAAGATAGGGCTGTCATCGACTTGGCTGTTGACTGCTACAACGTTACCGCCTAATTTTTTTACACCGCCAGCGTATGTAGGTGCAACAACCGCAATACGTTTAGGTTCTTTTGGAATATCTACTTTCTTACCGTTATCCATTGTATATGAACGTGTTTCTTTTTTTGAATCTTTTTGATCACTGGATTGTTTACCGCATGCTGCAAGCACAAGGACTAACACAATCAGTGGGATGAGTAATTTTTTCATCTTTATATCTTCCTCCTAATTGAAAACGATTATCGTTTAGCGTTATTCAAAATTATAAAGGGTATTGGCAGAAAGCACAATATAAATTTCTAAATAAATCAACATTTATTATTTGTTTAAAATGAAAAACACTATGTTCGACTATTGAACATAGTGTTAAGTCACTAGAATAAGTTGAGTTCTGATTTGGCAATATTTGTGTAAGCTGCATCTTCCATTGGCGGATTATGCAGACCAGCACGCATGTCACGATAATAGCGTTGAAGCGGGCGATCCATTTCTAAACTTTTCGCACCGACAATGCGCATTGCTAAATCGATGACTTTCAAACCTTGATTCATTACTAAAATTTTACTTGCGGAAGTTTCATTCCAAACAGGTGCATCAGGGGCTTCATGATACGTACGGGCTGTAGACCATAAAAAAGCACGTGCTGAAAGTAACAACGACTCCATTTCACCGATTGATTGTTGGACAGTCGGAAGATGTCCGATAGGGTAATCAATACTATTTGGCTGATGTGTTTTGGCGAAGTCTTTCGCATAATCTGCCGCAGCTTGTGCAATACCTAAATACACACTTGGGATATGCAGAATCCAACCGTTCGGTCCTTTTGAACCGCCCGCAACTTCTACAAAGTTTTCTTGTGGTATATGCACATCTTCTAATACCAGGTCATGACTTTCCGTCGCACGCATGCCGACCACATTCCAAGTTTCAGCAACAGACACTCCAGGCGTTTCTTTTTCAACTAAGAAGAAACCGAATTGGTCTGTGGCTTCATTGTAGCCGCTGACTAAGAAATGGGTTAAAGCTGGCAACATTGAAGTAAAAGTTTTAACGCCGTTTAAAACATATTCTGAACCTGAGCGTTTAGCGTGTGTTGAAGGTTTGCCGCCACGTGTCGGACTTCCAGTATCCGCTTCACTCACCGCTCTATTAATCAACGCACCTTCTTGAATAGCTTGTGCTAATTGATCGAGTAGGTGAGGCTCCCATTTTTGTTCTTCAAATATTTGTCCTGCAGTACTTAAATGCCAACCGATAGATAAAGCTGTGGCACCATCAATAGAACCTAAATAACTTTGGATGATAACCATATCTTCAATTGTCGCACCTTCACCGCCATAAGCTTTCGGCAAGGTTAATAAGGTATAACCTTCTTTAACGAGCCAATCAATATTCTCGTGAGGGAAGCGGCTATGCGCATCATTGTATGCTGCATGTGCTTGAAATTCGTCTTTGACTGATTGTAATTTTGTTAACCATTTACGTTGAATCTCTGTATGAATTAATCCTGATTCTAACAATGTCATTCCTCCTGACGTTTGTTGCCTTGTTAAGTTTAGTGTATCACTCGGAATAGAAAGTTGGTAGTTTTTAGCGGTCTGCATTTGTTTTACGAGAAAAGCTAGACATCATACAATTAAATTTCTGGTTAAATGCTTACTTTACATTTGTTGTGAATTTCAATTTAATAAGTAATATACATAAATTTTGGAGGTAGAACATGAAACAAATATATTTCAACCACGATGGCGGTGTAGATGATTTAGTGTCTCTCTTTTTATTACTACAGATGGAAGATGTTGAATTAATCGGTGTCAGCGCAATTGGTGCTGACAGTTATGTAGAACCCGCAGTGAGTGCGTCTATTAAAATCATTAACCGCTTTTCAGATAGAGATTTAAAAGTTGCCGTATCATCACAAAGAGGGAAGAATCCATTTCCTAAAGAATGGCGTATGCATGCCTTTTTTGTAGATGCATTACCAGTATTGAATGAATCACGTACTGAACAACGAGCATCGCAATCAGAACTTGAAGCATATGAAGATATAATAGAAAAATTAGAAGCGAGTAAGAAACCAGTAACCTTGTTATTTACTGGTCCTCTAACAGATTTGGCTAAAGCATTAGAGGTTGCTCCGCATATTACAGAAAAAATTGAACGCTTAGTATGGATGGGGGGAACATTCTTAACCAAAGGCAATGTTGAAGAACCTGAACATGATGGAACTGCAGAATGGAATGCCTTTTGGGATCCAGAAGCAGTCGCAACGGTTTTTGATACAGATATTGCGATTGATATGGTTGCGTTAGAAAGTACAAATAAAGTGCCGTTAACAATTGATGTCAGACAAATGTGGGCAGATCAACGTGATATTTTAGGTGTAGATTTCTTAGGTGTTTGTTATGCTGCAGTTCCGCCATTAACGCATTTTGTGACGAACTCTACGTATTTCTTATGGGATGTCTTAACAACAGCTTCTGTCGGAAAACATGAGTTAGTACATGTTGAAGAAGTACAAACAGAAGTGATTACAAAAGGACCGAGTCAAGGACGAACTAAACGTGTTCAAGAGGGCGGCCGTACAATCAGATTAGTCGATGATGTGCACAGAGATGCATTCTTTGACTACATGACAAACCTTGCCGCAAAGGTTCGTGTCTAGACGTGTAAAATTATACAAATAAATGTTAACTTATCGTAAATTAAAGTTAACATATGTGATATAATCTTCCATGTAAGATTTTGAGGAGGTTATATTATGACAACAAAACATATCACATTTACTGCGATTATGACAGCTATTATCGCATTGCTTGGTCTGATTCCACCTATTCCGCTTCCATTCATGCCAGTACCGATTGTCTTGCAGAATGTCGGTATTTTTCTAGCAGGTATTCTTTTAGACAAAAAGTATGGTACATTAAGCGTAATTGTATTTTTAATTTTAGCAGCGTGCGGTTTACCTGTATTATCAGGCGGTCGTGGCGGTATAGGAGTTTTTGCTGGTCCATCAGCAGGTTTCTTATTCTTATATCCAGTCGTCGCTTTCTTAATTGGGTATGCGCGCGATAAATCTATAGAACGAATCAATTTCGGTCGTTTATTTTTACCTACATTAATTGCCGGTGTCTTATTATTAGACATTATCGGCACATTAATTATGGGCGTGATTACTCATATGCCATTATCAAAAGCATTCTTTTTATCATTTGTCTTTATGCCGGGGGATATTATTAAAGCGATTATCGCATGCTTAATCGGTGCAGCATTATTGAATCACACACGCTTTAAACAATTGATTCGTTTCTGAGGTAGCAGAAAGAGGGATAAAGATGGGGCCGCTATCCATGCGATTAATTGATCAACCTGGAACGATTGCTTATGAAGATGAACAAAAGACGATTTATTTAACACCACAAGAACCTTTAACGTATTATACGAATAAATGGGTATATCATGACATGCCGACGTTTGAAACTTGGTTAGAAGATGTCAAAACACAAACACACGCACATCTCAAACAAGAGAGCCGCCATTTGGCATTTACTTTTCCAGAAAATACACCTTTAGATTCCACGTTTAGTACATATTTTGAACGAGAGAATTTTGATGTTGTGTTGTTAGAAATGTATGCGATCGAAGCACATGAGCTTGCAGGTGACATTCCAGATGGTTTAGATATCCGTTTTGTCGATATTTATCATTTGGATGATTATTTGAAAATCTGTCGTTATTTTTCACTGGATTACGGTAAAGACTACGCAGACGAAGTGGTTAAAACTTTAAGGCAGCAATTTGACGGCGCAACGAATGTGAAGCGGGTGATTGCTTATAAAGATAATCAACCAGTCGGCACATTAGATATGATTGAATCAGAAGAAACGATTGAAATCGATAGTTTCGGTGTGATCAAAGAAATGCGTGGACAAGGAATCGGACGTGCTATGCAGGGATTTGTCGCAAATTATGCCAAGCATAAACCTTTGATTTTAATCGCAGACGGTGAAGATACTGCCAAGGAAATGTATATTAAACAAGGCTATACCTTCATCAGTTATTGTTATAGTGTGATAAAAGAGAATATATAAGCAAACAAAAAAGCTGTGTTTCACAAGTTAATCTTGTGAGGACACAGCTTTTATTCGTTCTGGGTGACTATAAATATTGAAGTTGCCATCTCTGATAAATCCAATGGCTGTTATGTTTAAGTCATTCGCAAGCGTCACAGCTAACGTAGTCGGTGCGGATTTAGAAAGAATAACACCAACTCCGATTTTAGCCGCTTTAATCAGAATTTCTGATGAAATACGACCGCTGAAAATTAAGACTTTGTCTCGAACAGGAATATGACGTTCAATACAGAAACCATATAACTTATCGAGTGCGTTATGTCGACCGATATCTTGACGGTGTTCAAAGAAAGCATCACCGTCGCTGATGGCCGCGTTATGCAAGCCGCCTGTACGTTTGAACAGTTTACTTGCAGTTTGTAGTCTCGTCATCATATTGATGACCTGTTGAGGTGTGAGTGTGATATTCGACAATGACGTCTTAGCCACCGCCGCATCATTTTGGAAATAAAATTCACGACTTTTACCGCAACATGAAGCAATCATGCGCTTGGTTGAATACTCGAAACGATCCCCTAAGTCTTTCGTTAATTCAACATGTGCAAACCCCTTGCTGTCATCTATTTGAATCGATTTCAATTCACTGCGTTTTAAAATTGCACCTTCAGACGCTAAAAAGCCCAGTACCAATTCTTCCATGTAGTCTGGACTGCAGATGACGGTTGCAAATTCTTCGCCATTAACCATGACAGTTAATGGAAATTCTGTAACATAACTATCAGTTGTTTCAAATAATTCTCCATCTTCAAAGCGGACAATTGTCTGATTCGTTAAAACATCTTTATCTTTATTCATATGCATGACTCCTTAATTTAACAATATACTACATCACTTCAATTTACAAAAAAGATTTGCATGAAATGTTTCATTATTTAAAATGAAAAGTTGTACAAGTAAACAGAGCGTAGTAAACTTAAAGTAAACAAAAGAGAGGTGTCAATTATGGCAAGTATTAGAGATATCGCAAAACAAGCGGGTGTCAGTCCAGGTACAGTGTCGCGTGTACTTAATGAAGATCCGACATTGTCTGTAGCCGACAGTACAAGAACTCGTATTTTAAATACCGCAAAAGAACTTGAATATCACAAAGCAGAACGTGTAAATCGCCAAGTTCAAATCATTACTTATGCGTCTCGTAGACGAGAAATGGCTGACCCGTTTCATCGTGAATTGCGTTTAGCAATAGAGTCTGAAATTAAGAAATTAAATTTAACATTAAAGAAGACACTTAGAATTGAAACAGGATTTAAAAAACAAGATTTACAAGATGTGAAAAAAGCAGGCGCAGTGTTAGTCATCGGTAATTTCTCATTGGAAGCTTTAAAAGAAATTTATCGCCATAACCCTAATATGGTGGTGATTAATAATAAGCAAGTTCCTGATTATATCGATGCAGTGTACTCTGATCTAGAACAAGCCATGTATCAGCTGCTGAATCAAATCAGGGACGCTTATCATGATGCACATATCGCTTATTATGGAGGTATACGCGAAGAACGTAATTTAGATGGGAAAGAAGCGTATGAAAATGATGCAAGATATCACGCATATCTTTCTTGGTGTCAACAACATGATGAGATACCGAATGGCAATTTAATCGGTTGGGAACGAGAAGATGGTTTTGAAGCGATAACAGAAGCGGACACTATCCCTGATGTGTTGATAGCGGGTAATGATATGGTCGCAATCGGTTTAATTCAAGGCCTGCAACAAAGAGGTGTCACAATCCCTAAAGATGCTGGGGTTATCGGATTCAATGACTTAGATGTGAATCAATATGTAACACCATCATTGACGAGTGTGCGTATTGATATCGAGCAGTTTGGTAAAAGTGCTGTCTTAATGGCAAAAGAACGTATTCAAAAAACACGTCAATCTGCCATGCATATTGTGATACAAACGAAACAAATAGAGCGACAATCTTTTTCTTTTAAGAACCAATGAAAGTGTTGACAAAACATTTAGTAAACAAATAAACTTTAATTGTGTTTACTAATAAATTTACCTTGTGAGAGGAGTTATATTATGTTGGCATCTATGCAAACGCAATTTGAAAAGCATTTTGAAACAAAGCCAGATGTTGCCGCATTCGCACCAGGACGTATTAATTTGATCGGAGAGCATACAGATTATAATGGCGGTTATGTATTCCCAGCTGCTATTGAATTGGGCACATACGGTTTAGCACGTAAACGTGAAGATCGTACGATTCGTTTTTACTCTTTGAACTTTGAAGAAAAAGGTATTATTTCTTTTTCATTAGATGATTTAGATTACAATGCTGACCATAGTTGGGCGAACTATCCAAAAGGCATGGTTAAGTTTTTAATTGAAGCGGGTTATAAAATTGACTCAGGATTTGATGTCATCGTTGAAGGTAACATTCCAAACGGTGCAAGCTTATCTTCTTCAGCTTCTATTGAAATGCTGACTGGTTGGTTAATGAAACAACTTTTTAACTTAGATGTAGAGCGCTTAGAATTAATTCAACTTGGACGTAAAGTAGAAAATAAATTTATCGGTGTCAATTCAGGTATCATGGACCAGTTCATTGTGGGTATGGGTCAAAAGGATCAAGCGATTTTATTAGATACGCATACGTTAGAGTATCATTATGTTCCAACTGAATTCGGAGATTACACGATTTCTATTATGAATACGAATAAGCGTCGTGAATTAGCAGAATCTAAATATAATGAACGGTTAGAAGAATGTCAGAAAGCATTAGCGTTACTTCAACAAGAATTGGATATTGAAGCGTTAGGACATATAGACGTTGAAACGTTCGAAAAATATGCGCATTTAATTGAAGATGAAACGATACGTCGTCGTGCACGTCACGCAGTTACTGAAAACGCACGTGTTAAAGAAGCGTATGATGCTTTAGCGCAATCAGACTTTGAACGCTTTGGTGAATTATTAAACCAAAGCCATGCTTCATTGAAGGATGATTATGAAGTGACGGGCAAAGAGCTAGATACTTTAGCAGAATCTGCACAAAATGTTGATGGAGTCCTTGGTGCACGTATGACAGGTGCAGGATTCGCAGGATGTGCGATTGCTTTAGTTCATCAATCAAAAGTTAAAGATTTAGAAGATGAAGTCTCTCGTATTTATACAGACAAGATTGGTTATGCGCCATCGTTTTACCATGTCAATATCGGTGACGGCGTGAAAACAATCGAACTTTAAGGAGGAAAATCATGTCAGTTTTAGTATTAGGCGGTGCTGGTTATATCGGCAGCCATGCAGCGCATCAATTGATAGATGCTGGTTATGATGTCGCAGTGGTGGATAATTTAGGAACAGGTCATAGAGGTGCCGTGCCTAAAGCAGCACGTTTTTATGAAGGAGATATCCGTGACAGCGAATTCTTAAATCAAGTGTTCGCAACGGAAAATGTTGAAGGTGTCTTCCATTTTTGTGCTTATTCATTAGTTGGAGAATCGGTAGAGAAACCTTTAGATTATTTCAATAATAACGTCTATGGTATGCAAGTGTTGCTTGAAGTGATGAAAGCACATGATGTGAATGATATTGTCTTTTCTTCAACAGCAGCAGTTTATGGTGAACCAGATGTTGTCCCGATTACAGAGGATGCGAAAAAAGCACCGACCAACCCTTATGGCGAAAGTAAATTGATGATGGAAAAAATGATGCATTGGTGCCATAACGCATATGGTATGAACTATGCAGCATTACGTTACTTCAACGTCGCAGGTGCACGTGAAGACGGTACGATTGGTGAAGATCATAATCCGGAAACACATTTAATTCCTATTGTATTAGAAGCAGCGTTAGGACAACGAGATGCGATTACGGTATTCGGTGTAGATTATGATACAGAAGATGGTTCATGTGTCAGAGATTATTTACATGTCACAGATTTAATTGAAGCGCATATTTTAGCGTATCGTTACTTAAAAGATGGCGGTGAGAGCGGCGCATTCAACTTAGGCAGCAGTCAAGGTTACTCTGTTATTGAAATTGTGGAAGCAGCACGCCAAGCGACTGGTGAAAAGATTAAATCAGAAATCGGTAAACGTCGTGCAGGTGATCCAAGTAAATTAATCGCTTCAAGTGATAAAGCACGTAACGTGTTAGGCTGGGAGCCGAAACATGATGATATTCATGAAATTATTGAAACTGCTTGGCACTGGCACCGCGCACATCCGAATGGCTACGAAGATAAATAAAAAGGGAGGCCGTATCATGAAGCTGAATCAACAGCTGATACAACGCTTTATTTCATATGCTGTAGAATATGGGGATTTTGAAAAGGAAGATGCTTTCTATATTCAAAACCTAGTGCTAGAGATTACACAAGCAGAAGATATCGAACATGAGGATAGAGATATCTCAGAGCTTGATACACCGAATGCGATTGCACAACACTGGATTAATCGAATGATTGAACATCACTTAATAGAAGATGCGGTATATCAAAAAGAAATGGTTGAAACGAAACTATTAGATTTAATCACACCGAAACCTTCAACTATTAATCGCAATTTTAGACAGTTGTATCAAGACAGTCCAGAGAAAGCGACGCAATATTTATATGATATTTGTATGCGCAACCACTATATAAAGGCAGATGCCATCGCACAAAATATTCATTTCTATACACCAACGAACTATGGTGACTTAGAAATTACAATTAATATGTCTAAACCTGAAAAAGATGCGAAAGAAATTGCGGCAGCAAGAGAAGCAAAACAAACAAGTTATCCTTTATGTGCGTTATGTATGGAAAATGAAGGTTACCAAGGTTCTGTAACCCAAGCAGCACGTCGTAATCACCGAATTGCGCGTATTAAGTTAGATGGAGAAGACTGGGGATTCCAATTTTCACCATACGCTTATTTCCCAGAACATAGTATCGTATTATCTGCACAACATGTGCCAATGAAGATCGGACGACAAACTTTTGTGAATCTATTAGACTTTGTGAAGCAATTTCCGCACTATTTTGCGGGATCTAATGCGGACTTGCCGATTGTAGGCGGTTCAATCTTGTCTCACAACCATTACCAAACAGGGCGCCACACTTTCCCGATGGATAATGCGACAGAAATAGAACGTTTTACTATTGATGATTATCCTGAAGTAGAAGCGGTGTTGTTAGATTGGCCGATGAGTGTAATCCGTTTAAAAGGTAATAATCAAGCACAACTCATTGATGCGGCAGAACATATTTTCAATCAATGGAATGCGTACAGTGATGAAAGTGTTCAAGTCAAAGCACAAAGTGAGGCGGGCGAACGTCATCATACCATCACACCGATTGCACGTTACCGTCAAGAAACAGGTCGTTTTGAATTAGATTTAGTACTAAGAGACAATCAAACATCAGAAGATTATCCAGATGGTATTTTCCATCCGCACCAAGATGTACAACACATTAAAAAAGAAAACATCGGTTTAATCGAAGTGATGGGAACTGCGATTTTACCAGCACGTTTAAAACATGAGCTTAAACAAGTGGAACACTATGTTTTAGGTGAAACTGATATAGATTTAGGTGTGCATCAAGATTTCGCAGATGAACTAAAAGCGAAACATCAATTTACACCTGAAAATGCTGAAGGTATTGTTTTAGATGCGGTAGGTCAGAAATTCAAACGAGTTTTAGAAGATGCAGGTGTGTTTAAACGTGATACTGAAGGCTTAGAAGCCTTTAAACGTTTTGTTCAAATTTTATAATTATAATCAAAAGGTCAATGTCATATTGGCCTTTTTCTTGTGCGAAGACAAAAGATAATGGTTAAATTCAAATTGGAATTTATGGAGCGAAAGCGTATAATCGAGAGTGAATTAATCATTTTTAGGAGGCTTCTTCAAGATGAAGTTGAAATACTTTGCGGTTATATTGTTGAGCGTCTGCTTAGTTGTTGTTGGATGTTCAAATGATAAAAAAGAAACAAACAGTAATCAAAAAGAAAATACTTTACATGTCGCAGCTGCCGCAAGTTTAACGGATGTGACGAAAGATTTAGAAACAGCATTTAAGAAAAAACATTCAGATGTTGATATTACATTTAACTACGGCGGATCAGGATCGTTAAGACAACAAATTGAAAAAGGTGCACCTGTTGATGTGTTTATGTCAGCCAACACAAAAGATGTCCAAGCGTTAAAAGATAAGAAGAAAGCTGATAACACTTATGATTATGCGCGAAATCAACTTGTATTAATTGGTGAACAAGGCACTGATTTAAAATCAGTCAAAGATTTAAAAGATGGACAAAAACTTGCGATAGGCGAAGTGAACTCTGTACCTGCAGGTAAATACGCAGAAGGTTACTTAAAAGATAATGGATTATACAGCAGCGTTAAAGATCATCTTGTCTTTGCGAAAGATGTCCGTCAAGTCTTGAATTATGTGGAAAAAGGGAACGCGCAACTCGGTTTTGTTTATAAAACGGATTTATATAAAAACAAAACTAAAAATGATAAAGTAAAAGAAATCGAATCGGTGAAATTAAAACAACCGATTGTTTATGAAGCCGGAACAACATCTGATAATAAGACGGCGAAAGCTTGGATTGAGTTCTTAAAATCAGATGAAGCGAAACAAATCTTAAAAGATTATCAATTTGAAGCGTAGGAGGAGTGGAAATGCCTGATTTAACGCCATTTTGGATATCAATTGAAGTGGCTGTAATCAGCACGATTATTGTAACAGTACTTGGGATTTTAATTTCAAGACTGTTATATCGACGTCGTGGACGTATTGTGACACTTCTTGAGAGTATTATTATCCTGCCGATTGTGTTACCTCCGACAGTCATGGGGTTCTTATTATTAATTGTTTTCTCACCACGAAGCCCTGTAGGCGCATTTATGACAAATGTTTTACATATGCCTGTCATATTCACAATCACTGGTGCAATTATTGCCTCTGTGATTGTCAGTTTTCCGTTAATGTATCAACATACGATTCAAGGTTTTAGAGGTATTAATCATAAAATGTTGAATACAGCACGAACAATGGGTGCAAGTGAAAATAAAATTTTCTTCAGACTGATTTTACCGCTATCTAAGCGTGCTATTTTATCTGGTGTGATGATGGCATTTGCGCGTGCAATCGGTGAGTTCGGAGCAACCTTAATGGTAGCGGGTTATATTCCAAATAAAACCAATACGTTGCCTTTAGAGATTTATTTCTTAGTTGAACAAGGCAAAGAGAACCAAGCTTGGCTATGGGTATTAGTATTAGTCGCATTTGCGATTACTGTTATTGGTACGATTAACTTAATGAACAAAGATCGTTATTTGGAGGTGGATTAAGATGTTGACCATCCAAATTACACATCAATTAAAAGGACAGTTACTGAAGTTAGATATTCAAGATACAGTACCTAAAATTTATGCGATACGAGGACCTTCAGGAGTGGGGAAAACGACTGTTTTGAATATGATCGCAGGCTTAAGGGCTGCAGATAACGCTTATATCAAAGTCAACGAACGTGTGTTAACGGATACGCAATCATCTGTGAATGTTAAAATTCAAGAGCGTCATTTAGGCTATTTATTTCAGGACTATCAATTGTTTCCGAATATGACAGTTTTTCAAAATATCACGTTTATGGCGCAACCTTCTGAACATATTACAGCGTTGATGCATCAATTAAACATCAGTTATTTACAAAAACAATTTCCAGCTCGATTATCAGGCGGGGAAGCACAACGCGTCGCATTAGCACGTGCATTAAGCACACGTCCTGATTTACTTTTATTAGATGAACCATTTTCTAGTTTGGATGATGCGACTAAAGAAGAAAGTATGCGTTTAGTGAAACGACTCTTTGATGAATGGCAAATCCCGATTATTTTTGTGACACATTCTAATTACGAAGCAGAACAATTGGCGGATGAAATTATAACGTTAAGTTCTGTACCAGCTGAATAATAAAAAGTTTCAATCCGGTCTGTCTTCTATTGGCATGACCGGATTTTAGGTGACATACTACAATTCGAACGATTGTAACACGTCTCTATTCGTCTTATAATAAAGACAATGCACTTTAAGAAAGGAATCGAAAGATGTCAGAACGTTATTCCAGACAAATTTTGTTTAAACATATAGGCAGAGAAGGCCAAGAGAAAATTGCGCAAAAACATGTGCTGATAATCGGCATGGGTGCATTAGGAACACACATTGCGGACGGTTTAGTCAGAGCGGGCATCAAACAGTTAACGATTGTTGATCGTGACTACATCGAGTTCAGCAACTTACAACGTCAAATGTTGTTTACAGAACAAGATGCGACAGACGCGATGCCGAAAGTGATTGCGGCGAAAGAAAAGCTGCAAGAAATCCGAAGTGATGTCATCATTGAGGCGCATATCGCTCAAGTCAATCCCCAGTTTCTAGAAGCGCATGGAACTGAGGTAGATTTAATTTTAGATGCGACGGATAATTTCGATACACGTTTATTAGTGAATGATTTTGCGTATAAATATAATATACCTTGGATATATGGCGGGGTTGTACAAAGTACATATATCGAAGCAGCTTTCATTCCTGGACAAACTCCGTGTTTCAATTGTCTGATGCCGCAATTACCAGTCATTAACATGACGTGTGATACAGTAGGGGTAATTCAACCAGCGGTAACCATGACCACGAGTTTACAAACACGTGATGCATTGAAAATCCTGACTGAAACACCTTTTACGCCTAAATTAACTTATGGTGATATTTGGGAAGGGACACACTATACATTCGGATTCAGTCGTATGTTTAAAGCTGATTGTCATACGTGTAGTGAACATGCGACCTATCCACATTTAAATCATACTGATTTACAGTTTGCGACATTATGCGGAAGAGATACAGTTCAATACAATAATGAGGATATTACCCAGGAAATGTTGAAGGAATATCTTGAAACGCATCATATTAAGTATCATGCGAACCCTTATATGATTCGCTTCGAATTCAACAATCATCGAATCGTCAGTTTCTCAGGCGGACGCATGTTGATACATGGCATGACGAAACCTGAAGAAGCGATTAAATTAATGAACCAATTACTCGGTTGAGTAAATCACATAGGAGGCCTAATGAATGAAAAATGAACACGTGAATGTCAAATTAGATAGAACCATCAACGCAGCAGTCTTAACTGTGTCTGATACAAGAACAAAAGAAACAGATAAAGGCGGTAATTTGGCTAAAGAATTATTATCAGAGATTAATGTGGAAATTACAGATGATCATTACACAATCGTCAAAGATGATAAACAAGCGATTACTGAACAAGTACAACAATGGTTGAATGAAGATGTGGATGTCATTATTACGACGGGCGGTACAGGTATCGCACAACGTGATGTGACGATTGAAGCAGTAACTCCTTTATTAACAAAAGAAATTGAAGGTTTCGGGGAGTTATTCAGATATTTAAGTTATGCTGAAGATGTGGGAACACGTGCTTTATTATCACGTGCTGTCGGAGGTACAGTAGGTGAACAATTGATTTTCTCATTGCCAGGTTCATCTGGTGCGGTGAGATTAGCGATTGAAAAATTAATTAAACCTGAATTGAATCATCTCATTCATGAATTAACAAAATAAAAGGCAAGAAGAAGCGGTTAGATTTTACTCAGGTAGAAGACTAACCGCTTCTTCACTGTACTGTTTGATTGAATAAGGGAAAACACTTAAGCCAATCACTGATTTCATAAGATTTCATCAGTTTTTTCATCCATTCAGCCTATTTAACTTAAAGAATTCGCATTATATAATAGGAGTAACATGAAAAAAAACGGAACGATTGTACGTTGTGACAGTAAAATCACAACGTCAATGGTTCCGTAGTGCTGTTGTGAAGTTCATGTTTACCTATAAAAAGGGTAAAACATGAACAACAATAGTTTATGATCTGCGGTAATCCCCGGATTTTCCGCCAGATTTTGAGATAAGGTAAGTTTCGCCGATGACCATCCCTTTATCAAGTGCTTTGGTCATATCGTAAACGGTTAAAGCCGTTGCTGAAGCGGCTGTGAGAGCTTCCATTTCTACACCGGTTTTCCCTGATGTAGAGACTGTAGCTTCAATATTAAGTGTATATGACGATGTTGTATCCCATTCAAAGGCAATATCGATACCCGTCAGTGAGAGCGGATGACACATAGGAATAATCGTAGAGGTATTCTTAGCTGCCATGATTCCCGCGATTTGGGCAGTATTCAGCACATTACCTTTCTTATTTGTATGTTCTACAATTTGCTTGTAAATCGCTTCGTTAACAGTAATGCTTGAATGTGCTGTCGCAACACGTTTTGTGATGTCTTTATCAGAAACGTCGACCATTTTCGCATTACCTTGAGCGTTGATATGAGTAAATTCAGACATGTTATTCCTCCTCGCTTAGACATTATAGCATGAAATAAAATAGATGTTAGGAGCAGATAGTTTATGCCAGTTGAAAAAAGAAATCCAATTGCGGTAAAAGAAGCAATCAAACGTGTGGTAGCACAAGAATTTCGTACAGAAACACAACAAGTGCCTTTAAATGACAGTTTAGGATATATACTGTCTGAAGATATCGTGGCAACGTATGAAATTCCACGTTTTAATAAATCACCTTATGACGGCTTTGCGTTAAGAAGTGAAGATACAAAAGGTGCAAGCGGTGACAACCGTATTGAATTTGAAGTCATTGATCACATCGGTGCAGGCAGTGTGTCAGATAAAACAGTCGGACCGAACCAAGCTGTCCGTATTATGACAGGGGCAGAAATTCCAGCAGGTGCAGATGCGGTAGTGATGTTAGAACAAACACGTGAAGGTGAACATTCATTTACGATTCGTAAAACCTTCGAACATAATGAAAATATTTCATTAAAAGGTGAGGAAACAGAAGTCGGAGATGTCGTATTAAAAGAAGGCCAACGTATTAATGCTGGGGCTATCGCAGTACTTGCGACCTTCGGTTATACAGAAGTGCCTGTACGTCGCTTACCATCTGCAGCTATTATTGCGACAGGCAGTGAGTTATTAGATGTCGGTGATGAATTAGAACCAGGTAAAATCCGTAATTCTAATGGACCGATGATTCAAGGCTTACTAAATCAATTCGGCTTAGACTGTGAAGTTTATAAAATTCAAGAAGATGATTTCGACAGCAGTTTAGCAGTCGTTAAAGAAGCACTCGCTTCTCATGATATGGTCATCACAACAGGCGGTGTATCTGTTGGTGACTTCGACTATTTACCAGCTATCTACAAAGAAATCGGTGCAGAAGTATTATTCAATAAAGTACAAATGCGTCCAGGCAGTGTCACAACAGTTGCTGTCGCAAATAATCAATATTTATTTGGTTTATCAGGGAATCCATCTGCGTGCTATACAGGATTTGAATTATTCGTAAAACCAGCAGTCTTAAATATGATGGGCGCGATTGAACGTTTCCCTCAAGTTGTAAAAGCCACATTGATGGAAGACTTCAAAAAAGCCAATCCATTCACACGTTTCATTCGTGCAAAAGCTACATTAAATGGTTTACAAACAACAGTAGTACCTTCTGGTTTCAACAAATCAGGTGCGGTTGTCGCGATTGCACACAGTAATGCGATGATTATGTTGCCGAGCGGTACACGCGGCTTTGAAAAAGGCTACACAGTGGATGTCATTCTGACTGAAACAGATACCTTTGAAGAGGAATTAGCACTATGATTTTACAAATTGTGGGATATAAAAATTCTGGCAAAACAACCTTGATGGCAGAAACAGTTAAGTTTCTGAAAGCACAAGGTTATCGTGTAGTGACGATTAAACATCATGGACATGGTAGTGAAGATATTACCTTACAAGCAGCAGAAGTCGATCATATGAAACATTTTGAAGCAGGGGCAGACCAAAGCATTGTGCAAGGTCATGCGTTAAGAGAAACAGTCACACGTACAACAGAACAAACTTTATCCCACATTATTGAATCAGCAGTCACGATTGATTATGATGTGTTACTAGTTGAAGGTTTTAAACAAGCGGATTATGATAAAGTGATTATTTATAGAGATGAAGCGGAATTAGTTTCTTTATCTGAGCTGAGTCATGTACAATATAAGTTACCGTTTCAAAAAAATACAGAGTTAAGTCATTTTAAAAAGTGGTTATTAACTTTTATCGATAGAAAAAAGGATGAGTCAAAATGAAACAATTTGAAGTTGTGACTGAGCCGATTCAAACAGAACCTTATCGAGACTTTACACTGACACCGCATCAGGGTGCAGTAGTGGTCTTTACAGGTCATGTTAGAGAATGGACAAAAGGCATTCGTACAGAACATCTTGAGTACGAAGCTTATGTGCCAATGGCTGAGAAAAAATTAGCTCAAATCGGCGATGAAATCAACGAACAATGGCCTGGCACGATTGTCAGCATTGTTCACCGTATCGGACCATTGCATATTTCCGATATTGCGGTATTAATCGCAGTTTCTTCACCACATAGAAAAGATGCCTATGCGGCAAATGAATATGCGATTGATCGTATTAAAGAAGTAGTGCCGATTTGGAAGAAAGAAATATGGGAAGATGGCGCACAATGGATCGGTCATCAACGTGGTTACCATGAAGATGCCATTGAAAGGGGGCAAACAGAATGAAAGTTCTTTATTTTGCGGAGATTAAAGAAATCTTACAAAAAGGTACAGAAGAATTTGAACTAGAGAATGAAATGACAGTAGAGGCGTTTAAAAAATATTTATTTGAAACGTATCCAGAAATCAGCGGCAAACAATTCCAAATCGCCTTGAATGAAGAATTTGTGCCAAATGATGAAATGATTCAACCTTCTGATGTCGTTGCGTTGATTCCACCGGTAAGCGGAGGTTAAGAAAGTGAAAGCAATTATTTTAGCAGGCGGACGATCAGAACGTTTCGGTTCGCCTAAGGCATTTGCGAGGCTCAATGGTAAAATGTTTTATCAACATATTATCGAAGCCTTGAATGAAGCCAATATGTTTAATGAGATTATCATTAGTTCTAGTGCGGAATTGGCTGATCAATTTGAAGATGTCAAAGTGGTCGTAGATGATGAAGAACATCAAGCGAAAGGACCGCTTTCAGGCATCTACTCAGTAATGAAGCAAGATTTTGAAGCAGAACTATTCTTTGTGATTTCAGTAGATACACCGTTAATCACAGAAAAAGCTGTCAGCACGTTATATCAATTTATGGTTGAGCATGTCATTGAAGACCAGTTAGATATTGCGGGGTATGAAGAAGAGGGGTATCCGATTCCTACTATCGCATTTTATAGTCCGACGTGTTTACCAGTCATTGCACGTGCACTAGAATCCGATGATTACAGTATGAAACATGTTTATAACCAAGTCGCTTCTGATTGGCTGGATGTTCATGAGGTTGATACAAGACCTGATTGGTACCAAAATATTAACTACCAAGATGATTTAGCCAGAGTCAGAGATCAATCGCTTTGATGAGATGTATCAAGCGATAAGAGAGAAAGAAAAGGGGGTCAAAAGATGGTAAAACAAATAACAGATAAATTAGGTCGCCCGATTCGTGACTTAAGATTATCCGTGACAGATCGCTGTAATTTCCGCTGTGATTATTGTATGCCTAAAGAAATTTTCGGCGATGACTTTGTCTTTTTACCCAAAGATGAATTATTGACTTTTAGTGAAATGGAAAGAATTGCTCGCGTATATACTCGCCTAGGTGTGAAGAAGATTCGTATCACTGGCGGGGAACCTTTAATGCGTAGAGATTTATATAAATTAATTGCCGCTCTTAATGAAATCGACGGTGTAGAAGATATTGGTCTGACTACCAATGGTCTATTGTTGAAAAAACATGGACAAAAACTCTATGATGCCGGATTAAGACGTATCAATGTCAGCTTAGATGCTATTGATAACGAATTATTCCAATCTATCAATAACCGTAATATCAAAGCAGATACCATCCTAGAACAAATTGATTATGCGGTATCTATCGGTTTTAAAGTGAAAGTGAACGTTGTTGTTCAAAAAGGTATCAATGATGACCAAATCATCCCAATGATTCAGTACTTCAAAGACAAAAATATTGTTGTAAGATTTATTGAGTTTATGGATGTCGGTAATGACAATGGCTGGGACTTCAGTAAAGTTGTCACAAAAGATGAAATGCTTGCGATGGTCGAAGATGAATTTGATATTGAAGCGGTTGAACCGAAATATTATGGTGAAGTCGCAAAATATTATCGTCATAAAGATAACGGAGCACAGTTCGGTTTAATTACGAGTGTTTCTCAGTCATTCTGTTCAACATGTACGAGAGCACGCTTATCTTCTGATGGTAAATTCTATGGCTGCTTATTCAGCACAGTCGATGGATTTAACGTCAAAGAATTTATGCGTTCTGGTAAAACGGACGATGAATTACAAGCGAAATTCGAAGAGTTATGGCATATTCGTGATGACAGATATTCAGATGAACGAACTGAACAAACGGTCGCAAATCGCAGACGTAAGAAAATTAATATGAACTATATCGGCGGTTAAGTCGAATGAAATATATAATAAAAAGCACGTCTTTCTGATTTTTTTCGGAAAGGCGTGCTTTTTCATAATGATTACTTTGCGAAGGTTTCAAATTCTTTGATGACAGATGCGACGAATTCACGTTGTGTCTTATCTAATAAATAAAAGACTTGGCGTTCATCAGTTTCTGAACGCTCTTTTGCGATCAGTTCTCTTTTATAAAGTTTTCTTATTAATACATCAATTTTACTCGTATTCCATTTCATGTCGTAATGGAGGGTATCCCTCAATACTTTACCTGTAATTTTGTCAGTACCATTGAAGCGGTATAAAATAATGAACTCCTCCATGGTAAGATGATGTTCTGCTTTTAGCCAATATTTAATCTGGCTAAGTTTACATTCTGTCTCAATTAAATGATCAATTGTCTTTGACATTGATATTCCTCCTCTTGCCCTTTCATAGTTGTATTCCCCCAGGAATAATAATTGTTTTACTTATTATATTATATAACGAATTTCAATATAAATCTATTCTCTTTAATTTACTATAATAGTAAAAAAAGTGCGTTATCACGGAAATTATGAACCGAAATTGAATATGTTGAAAGAAAAGTTGATTCAAGTGCTAAAAGTATAAAACAAGAAAATGACAAATGTCATAGAGAATTTATGACAAACGTTACTATGTTTACAATTTTTAAAAATATATCATTAAATCAAGGAAATAAAGAGGTGATTAAATGATAAAAGTAAACGGTGTAACTAAATCATTCCACAATACTAAAGCAATAGATCATGTTTCATTTGAAATAAAAGAAGGAGAATGTATCGCTTTAATAGGCGTAAATGGAGCAGGTAAGTCCACATTGATTGATTTGATTTTAGGTAATTTAGTTCCAGATGAAGGGCGTATTGAAAGGGATTCTGCTATACAAAATAATATCGGCGTATTATTTCAAAAATCAATCTTTAATGAATGGGTCAAAGTAAAAGAACTCTATGCGTTTTATTCATCGGTTTATAAAAAAGCGTTAGATTACAACAAGTTTAAAACATTGACCCAGTTTACTGATAAACAATTAAATCAATACGCGACTAAATTATCTGGAGGTCAACAACGTTTATTAGATTTTATATTGATGTTAACAGGACAACCTTTATTAATATTTTTAGATGAGCCGACGTCTGCGATGGATGCTAAAACAAGACGTTATTTCTGGAACATCATAAATGATTTGAAGGCTCGAGGTATTACCATATTATATACGACGCATTATATTGAAGAAGTAGAGAAGGTTGCGGATCGTGTTATCGTATTGAAACAAGGAAAGATAATGAATGATAGTTCACCTTCACAATTAAAACACCTTGATAAAACATCAACGATATATCTACCTGAACAATTTGAGTCAATCATTCAAAATCAAACTCAATTAAGTTATCAAAAGGATCAAAGTGAACTTCAAATCAAAACAGATGCGGTTCAAAAAGTTTTACAACAATTGATTGAAATAGATATAGATTTAAATGAGTTAGAAATTAAGAAAAGTTCATTAGAAGATTATGTATTTGAAAGTGAAGGGGAGATTCTATCATGATTTTTAAATATTTGAAATTAGATTGGACAATCACTTTGCGACAAAAAATATATCTTATTCTTTCAGTAGGGATGCCGTTAGTATTTTTCTTGATTTTCACTTCATTAACTAAAGTACCACAATCAGAAGCCAATCAAATTTATAAAGAAAGTTTGATGAGTATGACGGTCTTTAGTTTAACTAGTTATTGTTTATTGACCTTCCCTGTTGAATTAGTACAGGATAAACAAAACGGATGGCAGAAAAAACTTTTTGCGACACCGATGACACCCATTAAATATTATGTAGCTAAAGTATTCAAAATCATGAGTCTTTTTTTATTTTCAATTATTCTGATGTTTAGTGTTGGAGGAATGATTAGACACATTCATATGTCTCTTTATGAATGGTTAGTATCAGGATTATTATTATGGATTGGATCCAGTTTATTTTTGTCCATAGGGTTATTACTGGCACAACATAAAGATGTGAAGCAAGCAAGTAGTATAGGTAATTTATTGTATCTTGTTTTAGCGATTGTGGGTGGATTATGGTTTCCTATTAGCTTGTTTCCTCAATGGCTAGCTTCTATCTCTCGATATATGCCGACCTACCGATTAAAACAGCTAGGATTAGATTTTATTCAGCATCAAACGATTAATATAGCGGCACTTGGTTTTCTTTTGGGGTATTGTATACTATTTATAATCATTGCTTTAGTTATTCAAAAGAAATCGGACGTGATGTAATGTCTTTTTTGCTTAGAAAAATAAAAGGAAACCCAATGGGCGTTGCGAGTTTTATTTACTTGTTGTTTCCAATTATCGCTTTATTTTATCAAGACATCAAAGGACCTAAAGTAATTGCTATTATAGTGATTGCTGTATTCATAATTAATTATGGTATTTTAATTTTATCTGATGTTTATCAGTTTAAAGTGAAGCGGTTGATTGTATGGATGATTTATTTGATCGGCACACTTTATTTTTGTTGGGCAATGGGCAGCACATTTATCATGTTTTTCTTTTTTGGTTCTTATGTGTTGCCATATGTTTATGAAGCGACTGTAAAGTCAGTGGAAAGTATACTATTTTATATTGCTTTACTCATCGCATCTGGTCTTTCACTATACTTACTTCCAAAAGCTTTACCAATAGTTGTCGTACTGATTCTTGTTGTAATCATTTCGTTGTTCATTAACTTTAGATTTATAGAAAATAAAAAAGTAAGGGCGCAAATGAAAGAGAAAAATCGTCACATCAATTTATTGATTGCTGAACAAGAACGTCAAAGAATCGGCCAAGATTTACATGATACGTTAGGTCATGTATTTGCCAGTTTGAGCATAAAATCTGAGCTTGCTTCTAAGTTGATAGATCAAAATCCAGAAAAAGCCAAAGAAGAAATGTTAGCAGTTAATCAACTTTCTAAAGAGGCATTAAATAAAGTCAGAACTATTGTAGAACATCTGAAATTTCAAGATTTTGAAGAAGAAGTGAAGTCTGTAGATCAACTATTAAAACAAGCAGATATTACTTTTGATTTCGAGGGACAATCCACTGCTAGAACATTAAATAAAGGACAACAGTCTATATTAGCTATGCTATTGAGAGAAGCGGTCAATAATATTATTAAACATGCACATGCGACAAAAGTAACTGGTACATTAAAAGAAGCGCAACACATCATTACGTTGATAATTAGTGATAATGGCAAAGGTATCAGTAAACCTGAAGCTACACTGCATAGTATAAGAGAGCGTGCAGCATTATTAGATGGTGAAGTTGCAATAAAATCTGAACAAGGTGTTACATTAATGATTCGAATTCCACGAGGTGATAATTTATGATAAATGTTGTTCTAGCTGAAGACCAAGAAATGCTGAGAAAAGCGATGGTTCAACTTATAGAGATGGATGAAAATATTAACATTATTGCTGATACTTCAAGTGGAGCAGAGGCATGGCAAATGATTGAATCCAATCAGCCTGACATTGCAATTCTAGATATTGAAATGCCGGAATTAACAGGTTTAGAAGTATTGAACAAAATAAGAGAAACAAAGTTAAATACAAAAGTCATTATTGTAACGACGTTCAAAAGACCAGGTTATTTTGAAAGAGCAGTCGCAAATGATGTAGATGCTTATGTATTAAAAGAACGTTCCGTAGAAGAACTGATTCAGACCATGCATAATATTATGGCAGGACAAAAAGAATATAGTGAAACACTGATGACTACATATTTTAATGAGAAAAATCCATTAACGCCTTCAGAACAATTAATACTGAAAGAAATCGGCAATGGTTATTCAAGTAAAGAAATTGCACAAAAGCTTTTTCTTTCAAACGGGACAGTTCGTAATTATACTTCTGTCATTATTGATAAAATGGAGACAGAAAATCGTTTTGATGCGTGGAAAAAAGCTATTGAAAAAGGATGGATTATATAAAAAAGTGCAGACCGTTTTGATCTGCACTTTTATAATTAAGCACGTTCTAAATATTTTACTTTGCGGCCATGTAGGACATAGTAAAGTCCTGCGGTAATAATAGTTAATATAGCCATGAAGCCATAAAGTTGTGCATAAGTAATAGATGAAGTGAAGACACCTAATACAGAAGGGCCGAAGCCGATACCGAAATCAATACCGATAAAGAAAGTAGAAGTGGCTAGGCCATATTTTTCTGGTGTCGTCACTTTGATCGCAATAGCTTGCATAAGTGATGATAAGTTACCGTAACCTACACCTAACGCTGCACCTGCTAGTAATAACATCCAGCCTGAATGTGCAAAGAATAAAAGCACAAAGCTGATAAGTAAGAAGAAATAAGATGGATAAACTACAACGTTTTCGTTTTTGTTATCCATTAAACGACCTGTAATTGGACGTGTGACTAATGATGTTAAGGCATAGAAAATAAAGAAGTAACTTGAAACTGCGACTAGATTGCGCTCTTCTGCGAAGAATTTTAAGAATGTCAGAATAGATGAGTAAGTCACACCAGTTACTAAAATTACAATCGCAATCGGTACTGCATCTTTAGCGATAAATTGACTTAAGCTGAAACCTTTTGATGGTTGAGTTTCAGAAACTTTAGTTGTTTCAAAATTGATATGAATGAAGAATGATAAAGCTAAACCAATGATGCCTAATACTAAACATAAAGCGAATAAGACATCAATGGAGTATTGATTTGATAATAATAAACCAAAGAAAGGTCCGACAGCTGTTCCGAGAACTAAACTGAGTGAGAACATGCTGATACCTTCACTTTTACGTTCAGGTGGTGTGATGTACGCAGCTATTGTTCCTGTCGCAGTAGTCGCAACTGCTGTCGCAACACCATTAATTAATCTGGTAAACATTAAGAAACCTAATGAACCTTCTATAAAGTAAAGGGCTTGCGTTACGATAAGAAAAATCAATCCTATAATTAATGTACGTTTAGGTCCCATCGCATTGACATATTTTCCTGTAATAAAACGGCCGATTAATGAGCCGACAATAAATAATCCGGTTACTAATCCGGATAAACTATCTGAAGCGCCAAATTCGTTTTTACTGTAGCCTGCAATGACAACGATTAACAGATACATACAAAGATAAACGAAGAAGTTGACGATAAAGTTCATATTGAAACTTTTAGTCCATATTGGTGCGTGTTGAGAATGATCCACGCGAAATCCCTCCTTAAAACTGATGTTTGATAGCTTTGAGCGTTCGAATGGTTTGCTCGATATCATCTTGACTAAGACCTGCTTCTTCAACGATTTGTTGTTGAAGTGCTGTTACTTTTTCGATGACTTCGTGGTAAATCTGATTACCTTTATCCGTCAGACTTAATAGTTTTTGTCTTTTATCTTCCCCTGGTGTAACAGTCAGCAAGTCGTGTTCATGTAACACTTTTAATAATTTACGTGTTGATGGTTTTTCAATACAACGACGTTTAGAAATTTCGACAAGTGTTGTCGGTTCATGTAAGTAAATATCCTTTAGAACTAAAAATTGAGCAGTATGTAGCTGATACTGATCAAGTAAAGGTTGAACGCTTTTTACATAAGGTCTATATAATTCAGTAAAGCTATTAAATAATTGATTGATTTCCATGTTGTAGCTCCTTAAATTAAGATAGAGGTTGAGACCTCAGTAAAACGTCACAACCTCATATATAAACGAAATCAGTTTGATTTTTTTGCAGGGTAATTGATTGATTGATTTCGTTAAAAAGGTTAGCTAAGCTAACTAATTTACTTTACTATTGTAGAAAATTCTCAAATAAAAATCAAGAGATTTTTTGAAATTAGTCTTTCAAAAGGCAATTCGATTCATAATTTGATAAGATGAAGAAAAATGAAGAGAGGATGGTCTAAATGGTTCAGTTGAAATTTGATCATATCATCCATTATATCAAGCATATTGATGAGTTTGAGTATCCAGGAGAAGTAATGAAGTTATCACCAGGCGGCTTACACAATCGCTATGGTACATATAATAAATTGGTTTATACAGATTTGGCTTATATTGAAATTATCGGTGTAAACGATGAAGAAAAGTTGAAGAAGGTTATTAAATCGAATGAAGGACGTGTATCTTTCGTTGCGAAAATCGTACAAGATAATTTCGAACAAGGCTTTAAAGCAATCGCCTTACGTACAAATGATTTAGATAAACTCAAAGAAGAGTTTGAAGCGAAAGGGTTAGATGTCGTAGGACCAATTGAAATGGGCCGAGAAAATAAAAAAGGTGAACAAACGTCTTGGCGTTTATTATATTTGAATCAGCCGGATGCGAAATTGAAACCGCCGTTCTTTATAGAGTGGAATAAGTCAGAAGAAGAACGTGTTGAGGCGTTAGAAAATAGATTTCAACCGCAATTCAAAATAAAAGCCATTGAAATTCAAACCACACAACAAGCGTTAGTGGTCAATCAATGGCGGGATTGGTTTGGTATGGAAGTGGTATCTGAAGATGAAGAAATCACAACTTTAAAGTTGCCTGATGAAGCGATTGAATATCGTATTCAATCAGGACGTAAAGACAAGTATGCGATTGTGATTCAAGATACAACCGCCGAAACGCCTTATCATATCGTGACACGCGGTGGAGCTTATCACTTCGAACCTTAAAATTTAGTACACATAATGATAAACTGCGTTCGCAATCATAATCGCATAAGTTAAAGCGATTAAGAATAAGATAATTGCTAGCCACATATCAACACGTGATTTACGCAATAAGACAAGATAAACAGCAGTTACTATAGAAAATGCGGTAAAGAATACACGCAAGCTGAGATTGTCTATTTGAACATGGTTGACTAATGTTATACTAATCACAATGATATTTAAAATAATCATGATAATTAAAAAGATATTTCTCACACTTTTCACCTCTGAATCTTTATAGTTTATAGGGTTACGTGAGGATACGACATGAAAGTCACTTAGTTTCATTGTATAATAAGTAGATAGTGTAAGGAAAATAAAGGAGATTTTTATTTTATGGAAAAGATGAATATCACGAACCAAGAACATGATGCATTTGTTAAATCTCATCCCAATGGTGATTTGCTTCAACTCACACAATGGGCAGAAACGAAAAAGCTGACTGGTTGGTACTCTAGACGTGTCGCAGTAGGTGAAGATGGAAAAGTTAAAGGTGTCGGTCAATTATTATTCAAGAAAATACCGAAACTACCTTATACACTTTGTTATGTCTCTAGAGGGTTCGTCGCAGATTATGATGATAAAGCAGTCATCGAAGCCCTCCTTCAATACACAAAAGAAATTGTTGAAGATGAAAAAGCCTATGCGATTAAAATCGATCCAGATGTAGAAGTGGATAAAGCAGGGGATGCTTTAGGTAATTTAAGACAATTAGGATTCAAACATAAAGGATTCAAAGAAGGCTTATCAAAAGATTACATTCAACCACGTATGACAATGATTACACCGATTGATAAAACAGATGATGAATTGATTCAAAGCTTTGAACGTCGTAACCGTTCAAAAGTACGTTTATCATTAAAACGTGGAACGAAAGTAGAACGTGCAGGTCGCGATCAACTTAAAATCTTCGCAGACTTGATGCGTATTACTGGGGAACGTGATGGTTTCTTAACACGTGATATCAGCTACTTTGAAAATATTTACGATGCATTACATCCTGACGGCGACGCAGAGTTATTCTTGGTTAAATTAGAACCGAAACCTGTATTGGCAGAGTTAAAAGGTGAAAATGCAGAAGTTGAACAAGATATTGAACGTCTGAAACAAAAGAAACAAGATAAAAAGACGTTGAATAAAATCAAAGATGCTGAAGCTAAAATTGCGCGTAACCAAAAATTAATCGATCAAATGGAAGAACTATACCAACGTGAGCCAGAAGGTGTTTATTTATCAGGCGCACTGCTTATGTTCTGTGGCCACAAATCATATTACTTATATGGTGCATCTTCAAATGATTATCGTGATTTCTTGCCGAACCATCATATGCAGTTTGAAATGATGCGTTATGCGCGTGAAAAAGGCGCTACAACATATGATTTCGGCGGTACAGATAACGACCCGGATAAAGACTCAGAACATTATGGTTTATGGGCATTTAAGAAAACATGGGGTACGTATTTAAGTGAAAAAATCGGTGAGTTTGATTATGTATTAAATAAACCATTGTATTATATGATTGAAAAAGCAAAACCAGCATTAACAAAAGCTAAAATCAAAGTTTCTCGCAAAATAAAAGGCAGAAAATAATACAGTTAGACAACATATTTTCATAAGTATAGATAAAGGGGTTGAGACTAATATTGGTCTCAATCTTTTTTCTTGGAAAAACCTAAAATGTTGAGTGAAATCAACGACCTTTTAAGGCGGGGTGTGTTAAATTTAAAGTAACGAGAAATGAGGAGGAAAGAGCGCATGATTAATCGTTTGCTGAAGTTCTCTTTAGGCAATAAATTCGCTGTATTTTTAATGGTTGTATTAGTCATCTTGGGCGGTGTCTATTCCAGTGTAAAAATGCGTTTAGAATTATTGCCTGATGTAGAAGAACCGATGATATCTGTCAATACTGTCTTACCGGGTGCCACACCTCAGACAGTGCAAGAGGATATCAGTGATAAAATAGATAATCAGATCAGAGGCATGGCGCATGTCGAAAATGTCAAAAGCCAATCGTTAGAAAATGTTTCTATGGTCCAAGTCAGCTATGAAGATGGTACAGATATGGATAAGGCTGAAGAAGCATTAAAGAAAGAAATTGATAAACTTAAACTCACGGAGGATGCAAGGGAACCTGAATTAATGAGGAATAGTATGAATGCATTCCCTGTAGTTGTTTATTCATTTTCAGATAAAAATGGAAATTTAGAGAAAGCGACGAAAGCGATTGAGAAACAACTCATTCCGAAATTAGAAACTGTTGACGGTGTTCAAAATGTACAAATGAACGGTCAAACTGCACGTCAAGCAACGATTAAATTCAAACAAAGCGAATTACAAAAACGTGGTATGAGTGCTAAAGGTGTGGAGGACTATATTAAAAATGCTTCTGGCAAAACACCTTTAGGTTTATTCCAATTCGGTAAAAAAGAAAAATCCATTGTAGTGAATGGAGAATTCACTTCAGCAGATGCATTGAAAAACTTTGTAATTCCTGTCAGCGCAGCACAAGGAGAACAAGGCCAATCTGGGTCAGATGAAAGTTCAATGATGTCACAAGGTTCACAAGGACCACAAAGTAATGACATGGTGAAACTTTCAGATATCGCCGATGTTAAAATCGGACAAGAACGTGAGTCAATCTCCAGAACGAACGGTAAAGATGCGATTGATGTTCAAATCGTAAAAGCACAAGATGCCAATACTGTTCAAGTGAAAAAAGATACAGATGCGAAAATTAAAGCGTTTGTGAAAGATAATAAAGATTTAACACAAACTAAGATTATGGATACCGCAAAACCAATCCAAGATTCTATTTATACAATGCTTGAAAAAGCGATTCTTGGTACGATAGTTGCGATTATTGTCATCTTATTATTCTTACGTAATATCAGAACAACAGCAATTTCAGTCGTTTCAATTCCAATGTCGTTATTAATTGCGATGATTGCCTTGAAGTTATCAGATGTCTCATTGAACATCTTGACTTTAGGTGCATTAACCGTCGCAATCGGACGTGTAATTGATGACTCTATTGTTGTTATTGAGAATATATACAGACGGATGTCCGATCCGAAAGAACGAGAGAGCGGAGACAACTTGGTTATCAGCGCGACAGCTGAAGTATTCAAACCGATTATGTCTTCTACGCTTGTAACGATTGTCGTCTTCTTACCATTAGTCTTTGTGGCTGGTTCAGTCGGTGAGATGTTCAGACCATTCGCACTCGCAATTACATTTAGTTTATTAGCGTCATTACTAGTGTCTATCACTATTGTGCCGGCATTAGCTTCAACGTTCTTTAAAAATGGTATCAAACAAAAACGTCAACGTTCGTTAGGTGCAGTAGGCAGAGGATACAAAAAAGTATTGAATTGGTCGTTAAACCATAAATGGATTGTCTTAATTATAACTACTGTTATTTTAATCGGCAGTATCGGATTAGGTGCTGCGAAAATAGGAACGAGCTTTATTTCCACAGGTGAAGATAAATTCATGGCGTTGACTTATACACCAAAACCTGGTGAAACAAAAGAACAAGTACTAAAAAATGCTGAACAAGTTCAAAAATATCTTAACAGTAAAGATAAAGTGAAGAAAGTTCAGTATTCACTAGGTGGCGCATCACCAATTGATCCGACAGGCAGTACAAACAATATGGCTGTGATGATTGAATATGCGAGTGATACGAAAAACTTTGATACAGAACCAGACAGAGTATTAAAACATATCGCAGGCTTTAAACAAGAAGGCGAATGGAAATACTTAGACATGGGTACTGGTGGCGGCAATAATGAAATTGAAGTCAAAGTATCTGGTCCATCAGGTCATGAAATCAAAGACACAGTGAAAGCAATCGAAGATAAAATGAAACAAACATCAGGTGTAGTGAACGTTAAATCCGATTTAACTGAAGTCTATGACCAATACACAATTGATGTTGATAAAAACAAAGCAACTGAAAAAGGCTTGTCAGCGGGTCAATTAGCGATGGGCTTAAATCAAAACATTCCAGAAACAACACTGACAACGATTAATGAAAAAGGTCATAAAGTCGATGTAAAAGTTGAAAAAGAAAAACAAACGAACTGGACCAAAGAGAAATTAAATAATCTTGAAATTCCGACACCGACAGGAGAAATGGTTCAACTGAAAGATATCGCAACATTAAAATCAACACAAACACCAAGTAAGTTGATTAAAGAAGATGGCGACTATACTACAACTGTAACAGGTAAAATCAGCGGTAAAGATGTCGGCGGTATTTCAACGAAAGTGATGGATAAAGTAAATAAAGTCGATAAACCAGCGAATGTTAAAATCAATTCAGGCGGTGCGACAGATGACATTAATAGAGCGATGACGCAATTAAGTCTAGCAATGATTGCGGCAGTTGTAATTGTCTATCTTGTACTCGTATTAACATTCAAAGGCGGCTTAGCACCATTTACCATCCTATTCTCACTTCCATACATTGTGATTGGTGTGGTGTTAGCTTTAGTATTCACAGGAGAAACACTTTCTGTACCAAGTATGATCGGGGTCTTAATGTTAATAGGTATTGTCGTAACCAATGCGATTGTACTCATAGACCGAGTTATCAATAATGAGCATAAAGGTATGGAAATGAAAGAAGCGTTGTTAGAAGCGGGCGGAACGAGAATACGTCCAATCTTAATGACAGCACTTGCGACAATTGGCGCACTTGTACCGATGTTATTCGGACAAGACAGCTCTATCTTGATTTCCAAAGGTTTAGCCGCAACTGTAATAGGCGGATTGGTTTCTTCTACTATTCTTACACTGATAGTAGTACCAGTTATTTATGAAATTCTATTTACGCTGAAAGATAAAGTAACACATATGTTTAGCTCAAAACGTAAAAAAGAGAATTAAGTTTAAAATTTAAATAGCTAATCAAACAAGCCCCTCAGCTCGTATAATACGCAGCTGAGGGGCTTTTCTTTCTTAATATAATACAAATGTTAAAATAGTACTGATCACGAAAATTAAAAGGGTCATCACATTTAATAAGAAGACACCTTTTTGATCGCCTTTTGAATACTTGAAGGCTGTAATCTCCACATTACCTACAAGCATCACAATGACCGCAAACTCCCACCATGCTACTGGAGGAACTGTTAAGTTAATCATTGCGACAATAAGGATGAGTAATCCACCCATGACCATGCGTAAAACACTACTGTAGATTGTATTCATTTTATAAATACTGATATAACTTACAAATAAATACAAAACGGGTAGTAATAATAGATAGAGTTGCATCGCGTGTACTTCCTTTCTGATAATCGCAAAACACGTTGAATCATGGCGTGTTTCTATTCAAGATGTCGATTTTATTGCTGTTTTATTTGTGAACGGACGTGTGCGATTTCATGTTCGATTTGTTCAAGCTGTTTAATCAATGGATCGACTTCTTGACCTGTTGATTCACGCTTTTCCAAATCGTCTTGCAGACGTACGTAATCTTGTTTTAATTCTGCTAATTGACTTTCTAAATCCAAAAGATACACCACCTTATTGATTTTTATTATCAATAATAATAGTATATCATGGAAAGATTAGAGATGTAATTACCGAGAAATGACATTTCATGACGAATGAATGTCTCAATGATAATAGAGAAAGAAGGGTGACTTATGACAGGCAAATTCGCAGTCATTGTTATATTGATTGCGCTTGGGTATTTACTCAAACGTATCAATATTTTAAAAGAAGAAGATAACCAAGTACTGGCTAAATTAGTGCTGAATGTGACGTTACCTGCATTAGTCATCGTCAATTTAAACAAAGCTGAACTGGATATTTCACTATCTGTATTACCGGTTATGATGGTCATTTACGGTATCATTGCGAAAGTTATCGCTATCAGCTTTTTCTTAAAATATGACAATGAGATGCGAGGTACCATCGGCATGATGATGGCATCACTGAATATCGGCTTATTTGCTTACCCGCTGGTACAAGCGATTTGGCCGAAAGTCGGCATGATTTATTTCGGTATGGCAGATATCGGCGGTGCGATTGTCATGTTCGGTATCACTTATTTTATAGGCAATTATTTCAGCAGCAGCGGAAATAATACTTTTAATCTTAGATTCCTTATATTGAATTTATTACGTTCTATTCCATTGATGACTTATTTGATGATGTTTGGTTTAAATATGAGTAACCTGCATTTACCAGATCCTGTTATTAATTTCTTAGATGTATTGGCACAAGCGAATATGCCGTTATCTATGATTCTCTTAGGTTTAATGTTGAACTTTAGAGTAGAACGTCGTTATTTACCGATTGCCTTGAAATATTTGGCCATTCATTATGGCTTTGGACTCATAGCGGGCTTACTCGTTTATTTCTTTTTACCAGTCTCTGACCAAATGATAAAAACGACTTTAATGGTCATTTGGTTGTTGCCAATCGGCGTTGCGGTCATACCTTACTCCATTCAATTCCAATACCGTACATTGCCTTTGATTGGCATGACCACCAACATGACGATTGTGATCAGTATCGTCATACTCTATTACTTCCAAATGTTTTTCGTATAATAAAAAAGGGATTGTCAACCATTACTTAAGTGGCTGACAATCCCTTTAATATTTCTATTATCTTCTTCAATATTTTATTAGAAAGTCATTATGCCTTTAATCCGCCGAGAATGAAAGCTGCGACGACAATTAATACAATCCCTGCAGTAATTCCAAGCATTTGACGTTTATCTTTACGTTCTTTCAGTATAAAGATACCGCCGAGTGTTGAAACGATTACTAGTAATTGTGAGAATGAGAAACTTGTTGCGACGCCGACTTTAGGTTGTGAGTAGAACAAGAATAAGTTACCAATGGCCCAAATCACACCTGGTAACAGGTTACGTAACGTATAGCGTGTAGACGTTTGGTGTTTCGCTGATAATAAGAAACCACCGATTGCCATACCAATTGATTGGAAGAATAAGGCATCTAGGCCATTAACGCTAAAGATTTGTGCCACAACCACATATACGACATAGCCGACTGTTGAAATTAATAAAATCACAATTGCTTTACCTAATTTAGATTGGCCTTCGCTCGATTCATTTTTACCTTTAAGTGAAGTCAATGCGATACCGCCCACTAATAAAATCATCGCTAATAGACCTAAAACGACTTGTGTTCCTGTACTCCATTCCCCTAGGAATATTGCGCTGAATAATGTAGTACCAACCAGCTGCATTCCTGTAGAAATCGGCATAGTTTTAGAAACACCGATTAAATCAACAGAGCGTAATTGGTAACCTTGACCTAATGCCCAGAATGCACCAGAGATCAAACCGACAATAATGACTTTAGGTTCAAAACTAGAATGTCCTGTTAATAAGAGAACAATACCTACAATCAATGCGCCGAGTGTCGTGCCTCGGATTTGATTGTAAGGTCCGCCTCCAACAAGAACGTTAATTAAAACAACACTACCCCAAAAGAGGGCAGGCAGTAATGCGATAAGTAAATCCATCTTCTATCTTTTCCTTTCTATATTTAAACTTACCCCTTAATAAAATAAGAATAAAACAAAGACAAATAAATGGAAAATAAAACGTTTGCTATGAAGGTTAATCTCATAACAAACGCTTATATTATTTGATATATTTGAATTTTTTACGTTCTGAACGAATGTCGAAACCGAGTTCACTGAAGCGGTCTACTAATTGATCATTTTTACTACGTATTTTGAAATAGACTTTATTAATATCATCGTATTTAAAAGCGAAGTTAATCGCATGACTTAATAAATTAAAAGCAATTCCTTCATAACGATAATCCGTATGAGATGAGAAATATTTAATTTCTGCTTTATTTTTATCAGGTTTGACTTGCAGATATAAGTAGCCTTTTAAAATACCTTCGCTGACAAAAAAGAATAAATGATTGTTCTCATCTAGTGTATTGACAATTTCAGAAGCAGACATTGCTTCACGACGGAAGTTTTTCTGATGTAAGCGATCGAAATGTGCGAAAAAAGCTTTGTGATATGGAATGATTTGACGTTCAGCCGCAGGACTTGTTTCAATTGTGTGATCAGTTGAAAGATAATAGTCAGTGAACGTATAGTGTGCATCAATGGATTTCATCAATGAACTTTTATAGTCGTCTGTAATATCAAATGAAAAATTGAAATGAGATTGATCAGGTTGATCTGCAATTAAAGTTTCAAAAAGGCTTTTAAAAGCTTGCGCATCTAATTGATCATTTGAATTGATGAACGGCCCAACCATTTTAAAATGGTTAGTATCATAGGAGAATCCACCCATCAGCATACGGACTTTGTCACTTTCGTCAATGAGCACGTAGACGCCTGTGTCTTGTTTTAAAGCCTCAATACTTTGTGTCAATGAAACGTTTTTTTCGTGAAGCTTATAAATATAGGAACAATAGGATGTATCGGCTTGGTGAATAAAACTTTGGATGTCTTGAACAGCTTCAATTTTAACGGCTTTCATAAGAACCTCCTTGGTTGTTATATAAAGAACACCTTTTTATTTATTATACTTTGTTTTGTGTTGAGATAAAAGCAAAGGTACGAGAAACAAGCACAATAAATCATGTTACAATAGAAATACGATTTTGAGAAAGGAAAATGAAGATGAAATCATTAATTCTAGCAGAGAAACCTTCTGTGGCCCGTGATATTGCGAACGCATTGAATGTACATCAAAAGCGCAATGGCTATTTTGAAAACAATCAATATATTGTGACATGGGCTTTAGGTCATCTGGTAACGAATGCAACTCCAGAACAATATGATTCGAAGTTTAAAACATGGGACTTGCAAGAACTGCCAATTATCCCAAAATATATGAAAACAGTCGTTATCCCAAAAACAAAGAAACAATTCAATACAGTCAAATCATTGATGTTAAAAGATGTAGTTAAAGAAATTATCATTGCGACTGATGCTGGAAGAGAAGGGGAGCTCGTTGCACGTTTGATTTTAGATAAAGTGCATAATAAAAAACCGATTAAACGTTTATGGATCAGTTCGATTACAGCCAAAGCGATTCGTAACGGGTTCAAACATTTAAAAGATGGTAAAGCATACTTGCCATTATATCGTGCAGCATTAGCACGTAGTGAGGCAGACTGGATTGTTGGGATTAATGCGACGCGCGCATTAACAACGAAGTATGATGCACAGTTATCATTAGGTCGTGTTCAAACACCGACGATTCAACTTGTTCAAATGCGCCAAGATGAAATCAGACATTTTAGACCATCTAAATATTATACGTTAGAAGCACAAGTGGACGGACAAAACTTTAAGTTGATTTCAAAACAACGTATCTATGACAAACAAGTATTAACAGATATGGTTCAACAATTAGAACAACAAACGGGAACTGTTGAATCAGTAGCTTCAAAGCGAAAGAAACAGTATCCTGCGAAGTTGTTCAGTTTAACTGATTTACAACAAGAAGCTTATCAACGTTATCGTATGGGTGCGAAAGAAACACTGAATACACTTCAAAACTTATATGAACGTCATAAGTTGGTTACGTATCCAAGAACGGATTCGAACTATTTAACGGATGATATGGTAGAAACATTTAAAGAACGTTTACAAGCATTGCTTGCGACTGAGTATAAAGAAGCGGTGCGTCCATTAGTCAATAAACAGTTCAGTGCTAAAATGGGTATCGTAAATAATCAGAAGGTATCAGATCATCATGCGATTATTCCAACAGAAATTCGTCCTAACATGAATGATTTGAGTCAACGTGAACAAAAGGTCTATTTAATGATTGCAGAACGATTTATAGAGAACTTGTTGCCGCCGTATGAGTATGAAGCGGTCAAAGTTATCTTGAAGGTCGGTAAGCAGACCTTTGAATTGCAAGATAAAGTAACCTTGCAACTTGGTTTCAAACAATTACGCAATGAATCAACCACCCAATCAGAACCAATACAATTTAAACAAGGTGCAACTTATAAAGTTCAACGTTTCCATATTCAAGAACATGAAACAACACCGCCGCCATACTTTAACGAGGGAACATTGTTAAAAGCAATGGAAAGTCCTCAAAAGTTCTTTGAACTCAAAAATAAAAAACATTCACAAACTCTGAAACAAACAGGCGGTATTGGTACGGTAGCAACACGTGCAGATATAATCGAAAAGTTGTTTAATATGAATGCGATTGAAGCAAGAGATGGTCATATTAAAGTTACGTCTAAAGGACGCCAAATTTTAGAACTCGCACCACAATCACTTACTTCACCATTGCTTACAGCAGAATGGGAAGAAAAATTAACGCAAATTGAACAAGGTAAATATGATGCACGTCAGTTCATAAAAGAGATGAAACATTTTACTGAAACTATTGTGAATGAAATCAAAAACAGTGAACAGAAATATAAACATGATAACTTGACCACTACAGAATGTCCGACATGCGGTAAATTCATGATTAAAGTCAAAACAAAAAATGGGCAAATGCTTGTATGCCAAGACCCAGCATGTAAGACAAAGAAAAATGTACAACGTAAAACGAATGCACGTTGTCCAAACTGTCATAAGAAAATGACATTATTCGGTAAAGGTAAAAAAGCGACATATCGTTGTGTTTGCGGTCACTCTGAAACACAAGAACAAATGGATCAAAGACATAAGAATAAAGGTAAAGGCAAAGTATCTAAACGTGAGATGAAGAAATATATGGGTAAAGAAGAAATGAACAATAATCCATTCCAAGATGCTTTGAAGAATTTGAAACTTTAATTAGAAGACACACTCATTAACGAATTTTAACGAACAATATTTAAAAATATAGTGTTGAAATCGTTCGAAAATGAGTGTGTTTTTCAAATTTCTATTAAAATTGTTTGGTTTTTTCTTAAATCTTCATTGTATTTTCTTTGAATAGGGATTAGAATATTAAGGTATTTCATTTAAGGAGACTTTAAAGTGAAAAAATATTTCCAATTTGATAAGTATCAAACGAATTATCGTCGTGAGATTTTAGGCGGTTTAACAACTTTCTTATCTATGGCTTACATATTAGCTGTTAACCCGCAGATTTTAAGTTTAGCAGGTGTAAAAGGTATCCCAGATGATATGAAGATGGATCAGGGCGCAGTATTTGTTGCGACAGCCTTAGCTGCATTTGTGGGTTCATTATTTATGGGACTCATTGCTAGATATCCAATCGCATTAGCACCAGGTATGGGACTGAATGCATTCTTCGCATTTACTGTTGTGTTAACAATGGGGATTCCATGGCAAATCGGTTTAACAGGTGTGTTATGTTCAGGTATCTTCTTTGCGATATTAACCGTAACAGGACTCCGGGAGACCATTATTAACGCCATACCGTATGAGATGAAAATGGCTGTAACAGCGGGTATCGGTTTGTTTATTACCTTTGTTGGTTTACAAGGTGCAGGTATTATTGTGAATAATGATTCTACGCTTGTAACTTTAGGCCATATTACAGACGGTAAAGTATTATTAGCAGTATTTGGTATCATCGTAACGGTTGTACTTTATGCTAAAAAAGTACCGGGTGCTATCTTTATCGGTATGATTTTAACGTCAGCCGGCGGATTATTAACTGGTTTAATTCAAATGCCACATGCAGTAGTAGGAAAGATTCCAAGTATTGCGCCAACATTCGGTGCAGCATTTGAAGCATTTAAAGACCCAGGTCAATTATTTACAGTACAATTTTTAATTGTTATTTTAACGTTCTTGTTCATTGATTTCTTTGATACAGCAGGAACATTAGTGGCAGTGGCTTCACAAGCAGGTATGATGAAAGATAATAAATTACCTCGTGCAGGTCGTGCGTTATTCTCAGATTCTATCGCTACAATCGTAGGTTCTATTTTCGGTACAACAACAACGACTTCATACATTGAATCAACATCGGGTGTTGCTGTAGGTGCAAGAACTGGTTTTGCGAGTATTGTAACAGGTGTCTGTTTCCTATTAGCATTATTCTTCAGTCCATTAATGGCTGTTGTTACGAGTGCAGTCACAGCTCCAGCATTAATCGTAGTAGGGGTATTAATGGCAGGAAACTTATCACAAATTGATTGGAAGAAATTTGAATTGGCTGTTCCAGCTTTCATTACGATTATTATGATGCCACTATCTTATTCAATTGCGACAGGTATCGCATGTGGTTTCATCTTCTATCCAATTACAATGTTAGTGACGAAACGTCATAAAGAAGTACATCCAATTATGTATGTATTAATGGTATTATTCATTTTATATTTCGTATTCGTACACGGTTAAAATAAAACGATTAAGCAAGCTCATGAGATATGGGCTTGTTTTTTTATATATCAAAAAAAGACACTTGCACAATTCGCAAGTGTCTTACTGTAAGAGATAATATTAACCTTTACCACCCATGAATGCAGGGTAATTCGTCATACCACCATCAACATAAATTGTTGTGCCGTGAATATAACTTGCTGCATCAGATGCTAAGAATAAAGCAACGTTAGCAACTTGCTCTGTTTCGCCAATTTCTCTTGCAGGAATCATTTTAAGAGTTTCTTCACGTGTTTCAGGATCAGAGAATTTCTCTTTCGTATGCTCTGTAACGACTGCACCTGGTGAAATGTTATTAATGCGGATACCGTATTGTGCATATTCCATAGACATTGTTTCCATCATACTTTTTAGGCCAGCTTTACTTGCTGAATAATTTACATAGTAAGGCCATGGAATGATGTCATGCACACTCGCTGTATTAATGATTACTCCTTTTTTATCTTCTTTAAGGAAGTATTTAACAGCTTCTCTTGAACCGATGAATGCACCTGTTAAGTTAACATCAAGTGCTTTTTGGAACTCTTCAACAGACATTTCATGAGAAGCAACAGGATTTTCAAATCCAGCGTTATTAATCATAATGTCTAAAGTGCCAAAATGTTTGATGGCTTGTTCTACAAGGTTGATGATATCTTCTTCGTTTGTAACATCACCTTGGACTGGTAAAGCTTGTCCACCGTGATCTTCGATTTCTTTTTTGAGTTTTTCTAACTCAGGTTCGTGTTTAGAAGAACGGTAATTTAAAACAACTTTCGCTTTTGCTTTACCAAACGCTTCAGCGTAAGCTTTACCAATTCCGCTGCCACTACCTGTGACAATAACTACTTTATTTTCTAAATCTTGATACATATCTCTATCTCCTTTTATCTATATCATGCTTTATTTCTATTCAATATAGTTAAAAAGCAATATGTTTCATCGTTATTATGAACTCTATCAATATACCCGCTTCTAAAAATTAATAATCCAAACACCTTTAACTTCTAAAATAAATATAAATAGAAGCGTTTACATTACAATAGGAAGAAACTCATAAAATTACTTGTAAATATAAAAAGATACCGACAGATCTGCCGGTATTTATCTATAACTTATTTAATTCGACGTCCATGCTCATCATAAACAGCTCTCGCATTTCGATTTGGCATATAAATAGGAGTGCTCATGACAATAAACAAGAAGAACAACATTAAGAAGAATAAAATCCAATGTACAATCATTCCGACAAAAGGAACAATTGCGATAAACGAACCAGCGATTCCTAATAAAGGAATAATGACCATAGGACGAATTGTACTTTGGCTGTCAGCTAATAATGCGATAACGAGTAATAAATAGAAGAAAGCATTAATGATTAATGGCTGCCAACCAAATGAAACGATGATAGAACCTCCTAAGAAAGGAATACCATATAAAAGTTCAGAGAGCAGCAAGATAATGCTTATAATGATTAATGCGATTCTTGTACTATGTTTCACTTTTAATCACCACCATTCATTTACTATTATATAGGATGTGAGTCGATTGAAAAAATATGAAGACTTAGAGAAAAAAATCTTTATACGGGTTGAAGTGTGCAATCATTTGCAGTAAAATATACTGGTATGTGTTAGAGAAAAAGTCTAACATAAAAAAAGTTACATGAAATGGTTGCAACTAAGCGCTGATTCGTGTAACATATCTAATGTTGGACTTTGAATACGCGATGAAGCGAAAGGTTACTGACACACCCGGCCGCTTTGCCATGGCGTTGTGTGAGATAGTTTTCGTGGAGAAGTCTATCACTAAATGTAGACGATATAAGGAGGGAAAATTATGGCAAAACAAAAAATCAGAATCAGATTAAAAGCTTATGATCACAGAGTAATTGATCAATCAGCTGAGAAAATTGTTGAAACAGCAAAACGTTCTGGTGCAGAAGTTTCTGGACCAATTCCATTACCAACTGAAAAATCAATTTACACTATCATCCGTGCGGTGCATAAGTACAAAGATTCTCGTGAGCAATTCGAACAACGTACTCATAAACGTTTAATCGACATTGTTAACCCTACACCAAAAACTGTTGATGCTCTTATGGGCTTAAACTTACCATCAGGTGTAGACATCGAAATTAAATTATAATAGAAAATCATAGGAGGTGGACTTTCGATGACCAAAGGAATCTTAGGAAGAAAAATCGGGATGACACAAGTATTCGGTGAAAACGGAGACTTAATCCCAGTAACTGTAGTAGAAGCAGGACAAAACGTAGTATTACAAAAGAAAACTGAAGAGGTAGACGGTTACAACGCTATCCAAGTAGGTTTTGAAGACAAACAAGCATACAAAAAAGACAGCAAGTCAAATAAATATGCTAATAAACCAGCTGAAGGTCACGCTAAAAAAGCTGACACAGCTCCTAAGCGCTTCATTCGTGAATTCAGAAACATCAATGTTGATGAATACGAAGTAGGTCAAGAAGTCTCAGTTGATACATTTGAAGCTGGGGACATCATTGACGTAACTGGAGTATCTAAAGGTAAAGGTTTCCAAGGTAATATTAAACGTCATGGCCACGGTCGTGGACCAATGTCTCACGGTTCTCATTTCCACAGAGCGCCAGGTTCTGTAGGTATGGCATCTGACGCATCTAAAGTATTTAAAGGTCACAAAATGCCAGGCCGTATGGGTGGCAACACAGTGACAGTACAAAACTTAGAAGTTGTACAAATCGATACAGAAAACAACGTTATCTTAGTTAAAGGTAATGTGCCTGGTCCTAAAAAAGGATTAGTAGAAATCAAAACTTCAATTAAAAAAGGTAACAAATAATTAATTAACGAAAGGAGGAAAATGCATAATGGCAAATTATGATGTATTAAAAGTAGACGGATCAAAAGCAGGTTCAGTTGAATTAAGCGATGCTGTATTCGCAATTGAACCAAACAAAGATGTTCTTTTCGAAGCAATTAACTTACAACGTGCTTCATTACGCCAAGGTACGCATTCGGTTAAAAACCGTTCAGCAGTACGCGGCGGTGGACGTAAACCATGGAGACAAAAAGGTACAGGACGTGCGCGTCAAGGTACTATCCGTGCTCCACAATGGCGTGGTGGCGGTATCGTATTCGGACCGACTCCAAGAAGCTATGCATACAAAATGCCTAAGAAAATGCGTCGTTTAGCATTACGTTCTGCATTATCTTTCAAAGTACAAGAAAATGAATTCAAAATTATTGATGCTTTCGGTTTAGAAGCACCAAAAACTAAAGAATTCACTAAAGTATTATCAAACTTAGAATTACCTAAAAAAGTTTTAGTAGTTACTGAATCAGAAGATGTAAATGTTGAATTATCAGCACGTAACATTCCTGGTGTTCAAATCACTACTGTAACTGGTTTAAACGTATTAGACATCACTAGCGCTGACAGTGTATTAATTACAGAAGCAGCTGCTAAAAAAGTTGAGGAGGTGCTCGGATAATGGAAGCAAGAGACGTTCTTAAGCGCCCCGTAATCACAGAAAAATCTTCAGAAGCAATGGCTGAAGACAAATACACTTTTGATGTAGATACACGTGCGAATAAAACACAAGTTAAAATTGCAGTTGAAGAAATTTTCGATGTTAAAGTAGACAAAGTAAATATCGTCAACTACAAAGCTAAGAAAAAACGTATGGGCCGTTACCAAGGCTATACAAACAGAAGACGCAAAGCGATCGTTACACTTAAAGAAGGATCAATCGATCTATTCAACTAAAAAATAAAATTACCAATAAGGAGGTAAGCGACAATGGCTCTTAAACATTATAAGCCGATTACAAATGGTCGTCGTAATATGACTTCATTGGATTTCGCTGAAATCACAAAAACGACTCCAGAAAAGTCATTATTACAACCGCTACCGAAAAAAGCGGGACGCAACAACCAAGGTAAAATGACAGTACGCCATCATGGTGGCGGACACAAACGTCAATACCGTGTTATTGATTTCAAACGTAACAAAGATGGAATCCCAGCAAAAGTTGATTCTATCCAATACGATCCAAACCGTTCAGCTAACATTGCATTGTTAGTATATGCAGATGGTGAAAAACGTTACATCATCGCTCCAAAAGGTTTGGTTGTAGGACAAACAGTAGAAAATGGTGAAGAAGCTGACATTAAAGTAGGTAACGCTTTACCATTAGCTAACATTCCAGTAGGTACTGTAGTTCACAATATCGAATTAAAACCTGGCCGTGGCGGACAAATCGCTCGTTCAGCAGGTGCAAGTGCTCAAGTACTTGGTAAAGAAGGTAAATACGTATTAGTAAGACTTCGCTCAGGTGAGGTTCGTATGATCCTTTCAACTTGCCGTGCAACAGTAGGTCAAGTTGGTAACTTACAACATGAACTTGTTAACGTTGGTAAAGCCGGACGTTCTCGTTGGAAAGGTATCCGTCCAACAGTTCGTGGTTCTGTAATGAACCCTAACGATCACCCACACGGTGGTGGTGAAGGTCGTGCTCCAATCGGTATGCCATCACCAATGTCACCATGGGGTAAACCAACTCTTGGTAAGAAAACTCGTCGCGGTAAAAAATCATCAGATAAACTTATCGTACGTAGACGTAAAAGAAAATAATAACAACTTATTTGGGTGTGCGGCGTAATCGCTGCACGCACATAATAAGAAGGGAGGCGCCATAATGGCTCGTAGTATTAAAAAAGGACCTTTCGTCGATGACCACTTGATGAAAAAAGTGGAAGCGCAAGAAGGTAATCAGAAAAAAACTGTGATTAAAACTTGGTCACGTCGTTCAACTATTTTCCCTAACTTCATCGGTATTACTTTTGCAGTATACGATGGACGTAAACATGTACCTGTTTATGTAACTGAAGATATGGTTGGTCACAAATTAGGTGAATTTGCTCCAACTCGTACATTCAAAGGACATGCTGCAGACGACAAAAAAACAAGAAGATAAATACTTTCTATTAAGTAGAGGAGGAAGACCAAATGGAAGCAAAAGCGGTTGCTAGAACTATCAGAATCGCACCTCGTAAAGTCAGATTAGTTTTAGACTTAATCAGAGGCAAAAACGTTGGTGAAGCTGTTGCTATTTTAAAATTAACTAACAAAGCATCATCACCAGTTGTTGAAAAATTATTAATGTCCGCTTTAGCTAATGCAGAGCACAACTATGACATGAATACAGATGAATTAGTTGTTAAAGAAGCATATGCTAACGAAGGACCAACTTTAAAACGTTTCCGTCCACGTGCTCAAGGACGCGCAAGTGCAATTAACAAACGTACAAGCCACATTACAATTGTCGTAAGTGACGGCAAAGAAGAAGCTAAAGAAGCTTAATAAACTATCTAAGGAGGGAATACTGTGGGTCAAAAAATTAATCCAATCGGACTTCGTGTTGGTGTTATCCGTGATTGGGACGCTAAATGGTATGCTGAAAAAGATTTCGCTACTTTATTACATGAAGATTTAAAAATCCGTAAGTTCATCGATAACGAATTAAAAGAAGCATCAGTTTCTCACGTAGAAATCGAACGTGCTGCTAACCGTATCAATATTGCAATCCACACTGGTAAACCAGGTATGGTAATTGGTAAAGGCGGTTCAGAAATTGAAAAACTTCGTAACAAATTAAATAACTTAACTAACAAACGTGTACACATTAACGTGATCGAAATCAAAAAAGTTGATTTAGATGCTCGTTTAGTTGCTGAGAACATCGCTCGTCAATTAGAAAATCGTGCATCATTCCGTCGTGTACAAAAACAAGCTATTCAAAGAGCTATGAAACTAGGAGCTTTAGGTGTTAAAACTCAAGTTTCAGGTCGTTTAGGCGGAGCTGACATCGCTCGTGCTGAACAATATTCAGAAGGAACTGTTCCACTTCACACATTACGTGCTGACATTGACTACGCACATGCTGAAGCTGATACAACATACGGTAAACTTGGAGTTAAAGTATGGATCTATCGTGGAGAAGTTCTTCCTACTAAGAACAATAGTGAAGGAGGAAAATAATAATGTTGCTACCAAAACGCGTTAAATATCGTCGTCAACATCGTCCAAACACAAAAGGACGTTCTAAAGGCGGTAACTTTGTAACATTTGGTGAGTATGGATTACAAGCTACTACAACTTCTTGGATCACATCTCGTCAAATCGAATCTGCTCGTATTGCGATGACTCGTTATATGAAACGTGGCGGGAAAGTTTGGATTAAAATCTTCCCTCATACACCATATACTAAAAAACCTTTAGAAGTACGTATGGGTGCTGGTAAAGGTGCAGTAGAAGGCTGGATCGCAGTAGTTAAACCAGGTAGAATCTTATTTGAAGTTGCAGGCGTGTCAGAAGAAGTTGCACGCGAAGCATTACGTTTAGCAAGTCACAAACTTCCAGTTAAATCTAAGTTTGTAAAACGTGAAGAATTGGGTGGTGAATCAAATGAAAGCTAAGGAAATTAGAGACTTAACCACTTCAGAAATCGAAGAGCAAATCAAATCTTCAAAAGAAGAACTTTTTAACCTACGCTTTCAGTTAGCTACAGGACAATTAGAGGAAACTGCACGTATTCGTACAGTAAGAAAAACGATTGCACGTCTAAAAACTGTTGCTCGTGAAAGAGAAATTGAACAAAGTAAGGCTAATCAATAATAATTGAAAGAGGAGGTTACAAAAGTGAGCGAAAGAAATGATCGTAAAGTTTATGTAGGTAGAGTCGTATCAGACAAAATGGATAAAACTGTAACTGTACTTGTAGAGACTTACAAAACTCATAAATTATATGGTAAACGAGTAAAATATTCTAAAAAATATAAAACTCATGATGAAAACAATTCAGCTAAATTAGGAGACATCGTTAAGATTCAAGAAACTCGTCCTTTATCAGCAACAAAACGTTTTCGTTTAGTAGAAATTGTTGAAGAATCAGTTATTATTTAATCTTTTAAAGATAAGGGAGGTTTAATTCATGATCCAACAAGAAACACGCTTGAAAGTAGCTGACAACTCAGGTGCTCGTGAAGTTCTAACAATCAAAGTATTAGGCGGATCTGGTCGTAAAACAGCGAACATCGGCGACGTAATTGTGTGTACTGTTAAAAATGCTACACCAGGAGGCGTTGTTAAAAAAGGTGAAGTTGTTAAAGCTGTTGTAGTACGTACTAAATCAGGAGTACGTCGTAAAGACGGTTCTTACATCAAATTTGATGAAAATGCATGTGTAGTTATTCGTGACGACAAGAGTCCACGCGGTACTCGTATCTTCGGACCAGTAGCTCGTGAATTACGTGACAGCAACTACATGAAAATTATTTCATTAGCACCAGAAGTACTATAATTTTAATAAATAAAATCTAAGGAGGTGCCCACATGCATATCAAAAAAGGTGACAACGTAATCGTTATCTCAGGTAAAGATAAAGGTAAAACAGGTGTTGTACAAGCAACAGAACCTAAAAAAGACCGTGTCGTTGTGGAAGGTGTGAACATCATTAAAAAGCACCAAAAACCGACTCAATTTAATCCAGAAGGTGGAATCTTAGAAACTGAAGCAGCTATTCATGTTTCTAACGTACAATTATTGGACCCAAAAACAAATGAACCAACTCGTGTAGGTTACAAATTTGTTGATGGTAAAAAAGTTCGTATCGCTAAAAAATCAGGCGAAGAAATCAAATCTAATAATTAATAACAAGTTGAAAGGAGGATCCACTTTGAGCCGTTTAAAAGAAAAATTCAATACAGAAGTTACTGAGAACTTAATGAAAGAATTCAACTATAGTTCAGTAATGGAAGTACCTAAAATCGATAAAATCGTTGTGAACATGGGTGTAGGTGACGCTGTTCAAAACTCTAAAGTATTAGACAACGCTGTTGAAGAGTTAACATTAATTACAGGTCAAAAACCATTAATCACAAAAGCTAAAAAATCAGTAGCAACATTCCGTTTACGTGAAGGTATGCCAATCGGAGCAAAAGTTACTCTTCGCGGAGAAAGAATGTATGAATTCCTTGATAAATTAATCTCAGTATCATTACCACGTGTACGTGACTTCCACGGTGTTTCTAAAAAAGCATTCGACGGTCGCGGTAACTACACATTAGGTATCAAAGAACAATTAATTTTCCCAGAAATCGATTATGATAAAGTAAGTAAAGTAAGAGGAATGGATATCGTTATTGTTACAACTGCTAACACTGACGAAGAAGCCCGTGCATTGTTAACTCAATTCGGTATGCCATTTCAAAAGTAAGCTCTAATATAAAGGAGGCTAATTAAGTGGCTAAAAAATCAATGGTTGTAAAACAAGCTAAAAAGCAAAAATTCCCAGTGCGCGAATACACTCGTTGTGAACGCTGTGGACGCCCACATTCTGTATACCGCAAATTTAAATTATGCCGTATCTGTTTCCGTGAATTAGCTTATAAAGGCCAAATCCCTGGCGTTCGTAAAGCTAGCTGGTAATTAAAGAGAGTCTTGAAAGGAGGCAACAATCTATGACAATGTCAGATCCAATCGCAGATATGCTAACTCGTGTAAGAAACGCAAACATGGTGCGTCATGAAAAAATCGAGTTGCCTGCGTCAAATATTAAAAAACAAATTGCTGAAATCCTTAAAAACGAAGGTTTCATTAAAAACGTTGAGTTCGTAGAAGATGATAAACAAGGTGTTTTACGTTTATTCCTTAAATATGGTCAAAACAACGAACGCGTTATCACAGGCTTAAAACGTATTTCTAAACCAGGTTTACGTGTCTATGCTAAAGCTGACGAAGTACCTAAAGTATTAAACGGTTTAGGTATAGCATTAGTTTCAACTTCTGAAGGTATCGTAACTGACAGAGAAGCAAGAAAACGTAACGTAGGCGGAGAAGTATTAGCATACGTTTGGTAATAAATAATTAAGGAGGTGCCCGTAAATGAGCCGTGTAGGTAAGAAAATTATTGAAATTCCTAGCGATGTTACAGTAGACATCAAAGGTAATACAGTTACAGTAAAAGGTCCTAAAGGTGAATTATCACGTACTATGGATCCTAGCATGACTTACAAATTAGAAGACAACACATTAGAAGTTGTACGTCCATCTGATTCTCAAAAAGACAGAACAGTTCATGGAACAACTCGTGCGTTAATTAACAATATGGTACAAGGTGTAGCTAAAGGTTTCGAAAAAACTTTAGAACTTATCGGTGTTGGTTACCGTGCACAATTGCAAGGTAGCAACTTAGTACTTAACGTTGGTTACTCTCACCCAGTTGAATTCAAACCAGAAGATGGTATCACATTTACAGTTGAGAAAAACACAACAGTTAAAGTTGAAGGTATTTCTAAAGAATTAGTTGGTGCTACAGCATCTAAAATCCGTGCCGTAAGACCACCAGAACCTTATAAAGGTAAAGGTATCCGTTACCAAGGCGAATATGTTCGTCGTAAAGAAGGTAAAACTGGTAAATAATAAATAACTCTCTAAAGAAAGGAGAATAAAGCATGATCAGCAAAATTGATAAAAATAAAGTACGCTTAAAAAGACATGCACGTGTACGTACTAACTTAACTGGTACTTCTGAAGAACCACGTTTAAACGTATATCGTTCTAACAAACACATCTATGCACAAATCATTGATGATACTAAAGGCGTAACTTTAGCTCAAGCATCAACTCAAGATAAAGATTTCGAAAATGAAACTGGTTCAAAAGTTGAATTATCAGCCAAAGTGGGCGAAGTAATCGCTAAGAAAGCAGTTGATAAAGGTATCACTGCAATCGTCTTCGACCGTGGAGGTTACTTATACCATGGACGTGTTAAAGCATTAGCAGATGCAGCACGTGAAAATGGCTTAGAATTTTAATCATAAAAGGAGGGACAAATAATGGCTCGCAGAGATGAAGAAAACAAAGAATTTGAAGAACGCGTTGTTACGATTAACCGTGTTGCGAAAGTTGTAAAAGGTGGACGTCGTTTCCGTTTCACTGCATTAGTAGTAGTTGGAGACAAAAATGGTCGTGTTGGATTCGGTACAGGTAAAGCACAAGAGGTACCAGAAGCGATCAAAAAAGCGGTAGAAGCTGCTAAAAAAGAATTAGTATCTGTAAACCGTGTTGAAGGTACAACACCACACACAATCACTGGCCGTTTCGGTTCAGGAAGTGTATTATTGAAACCAGCAGCACCTGGTACTGGGGTTATCGCCGGTGGACCAGTTCGTGCCGTATTAGAGTTAGCAGGTATCACTGATATCTTAAGTAAGTCATTAGGTTCTAACACACCAATTAACATGGTTCGTGCTACAATCAATGGTTTAGAAAATCTAAAAAGTGCTGAAGAAGTTGCGAAATTACGCGGCAAATCAGTAGAAGAATTATACAATTAAGGAGGGAAAATGAATAATGGCTAAATTACAAATTACCCTCACACGTAGTGTTATTGGTCGTCCAGAAACACAACGTAAAACTGTTGAAGCATTAGGTTTGAAAAAAACTAACTCTACAGTAGTTGTAGAAGACAACCCAGCTATCCGTGGACAAGTGAACAAAGTAAGTCACTTGCTAAAAGTTGAAGAATTAGACGCATAATTAGATAATATATAAGGAGGTGCCGTAATGAAATTACATGATTTACATCCAGCAGAAGGATCACGTAAAGAACGCAACCGCGTAGGTCGTGGTGCTGCTACAGGTAATGGTAAAACAAGTGGACGTGGTCAAAAAGGTCAAAAAGCACGTTCAGGTGGTAAAGTAAGACCAGGTTTCGAAGGTGGTCAATTACCATTATTCCGTCGTATCCCTAAACGCGGTTTCACAAACATCAACCGTAAAGAATACGCAGTTGTGAATTTAGACCAATTAAACCGTTTTGAAGAAGGTACAGAAGTTACTCCTGAACTTTTAATCGAAACAGGCGTAGTTAAAAACGCAAAAGCGGGTATCAAAGTATTAGGTAATGGTTCTCTAGAGAAAAAATTAACAGTAAAAGCACATAAATTCTCTGCATCTGCAGCTGAAGCAATTGATGCTAAAGGTGGAGCACACGAGGTGATCTAATGTTTGACACATTCGTAAACTTCTTTAAAACAAAAGAAGTGCGAAACAAGATCTTTTTTACGCTCGCAATGCTAGTTATTTTTAAAATAGGTACTTATATACCAGCGCCTGGAGTCAATCCAGCAGCGTTTGAAAGTCAACAAGGTTCTCAAGGTGTCACTGATCTATTGAATACATTCGGTGGGGGAGCCTTGAAGAACTTTTCCATTTTTGCAATGGGTATTATGCCCTACATCACTGCTTCAATCGTTATGCAGTTATTGCAAATGGATATAGTTCCTAAGTTTACAGAATGGGCCAAACAAGGTGACGTTGGTCGTAAGAAACTAAACAACGTTACACGCTATTTTGCGATACTTTTGGCATTCATCCAATCAATAGGGATGGCATTCCAATTCAATAACTATCTTAAAGGTGCATTGATTGTTGATCCTTCACCTATGAGTTATTTGTTGATTGCAATTGTATTAACAGCAGGAACAGCTTTCTTATTATGGTTAGGTGAACAGATAACACAATATGGTGTAGGTAATGGTATTTCCATTATTATCTTCGCCGGTATCTTGTCTACTTTGCCATCATCACTGATTCAGTTCTATCAACAAGCCTTTGTAGGGCAAAGTGATACAACAATCGCATGGTTGCAAGTAGCAGGGCTAGTTATTGGTTTGATTTTACTAACAATGGGTGCTGTGTACGTATTACAAGCTGTTCGTAAGATACCTATTCAATATGCGAAAAAACAATCCGCTCAGCGTTTAGGACGAAATGCAACGTATTTGCCGTTGAAAGTTAACTCAGCAGGGGTTATCCCGGTTATCTTTGCTATGGCATTCTTCTTGTTACCGAGAACATTAACAATGTTCTTCCCTAAAGCTGACTGGGCGCAGCAAATTGCCAATACAGCCAATCCATCAAGTAACATCGGAATGGTAATTTATATTATCTTGATCATTGCATTCACTTATTTCTATGCATTTGTTCAAGTTAATCCAGAAAAAATGGCTGACAACCTTAAGAAACAAGGCAGTTATGTACCAGGTATCAGACCTGGTGAAAAAACTAAAAAGTATATTACCAAAGTTTTATATCGTTTAACTTTTGTAGGTTCTATCTTCTTAGCAGTTATCGCTATTTTACCGATTCTTGCTACTAAATTTATGAACTTACCGCAATCGATTCAAGTCGGCGGTACAAGCTTATTGATCGTTATCGGTGTTGCAATCGAAACTATGAAGAGCTTGGAAGCACAAGTTAACCAAAAAGAATATAAAGGCTTTGGTGGTAGATAATTTGTAGGAGGGCAATATGAATATCATCTTAATGGGTTTACCTGGCGCAGGTAAAGGAACTCAAGCGAGTGAAATTGTTAAGAAATTCCCTATTCCGCATATATCTACAGGTGATATGTTTAGAAAAGCTATCAAAGATGAAACTGAATTAGGTAAAGAAGCTAAGTCTTATATGGACCGCGGCGAACTTGTACCTGATGAAGTAACTGTGGGTATCGTTAAAGAAAGACTTTCTGAAGACGATGCGAAAAAAGGATTTTTATTAGATGGTTTCCCACGTACACTTGAACAAGCAGAAGCATTAAGTAAAATCATGACAGAACTTGGCAGAAAGATTGATGCAGTTATTAATATTGAAGTTCCGGAAGAAGAACTCATGAATCGTTTGACTGGACGTCGCGTTTGTGAAGTTTGCGGAACAACTTATCATCTTGTGTTCAATCCTCCAAAAGTGGATGGTGTTTGTGATCTTGATGGCGGTAAATTATACCAACGTGAAGATGACAATCCAGAAACAGTTGCAAAACGTTTAGAAGTTAACGTAAAACAGTCTAAACCTATCTTAGAATACTATGATAAAGAAGGCGTTTTGAAAAACGTTGACGGTTCTAAAGATATCCAAGAAGTAACTGGCTCAGTTATCGATATCTTGGAAGATCTTAAGTAATTCAACATTGCTGCTTGTATGTTGAATGAAGGCAGTCTGATATTGTTTGTCTCTCAGCCTAACGAATTATGAGTGACAGCATAACGATAATGATTCCCGATTTTTGTTCAACGTAATGATACAAGGGCAGTATGTCTAACATTTTCCAATAGACATTAACTAATAATGCAAAAGGGGGAATTGTTCTAATGGCAAAACAAGATGTAATTGAATTAGAAGGTACAGTAACAGATACTTTACCAAATGCAATGTTTAAAGTAGAATTAGAAAATGGTCATGAAATTTTAGCACATGTGAGTGGTAAAATTAGAATGAATTATATTCGTATTCTACCTGGCGACAAAGTAACAGTAGAAATGTCTCCGTATGATTTAACTCGCGGAAGAATCACTTATCGTTATAAATAATTCGTCACTCCATTATTACAGGGAGGTATTAAAATGAAAGTAAGACCATCAGTAAAACCTATTTGCGAAAAATGTAAAGTCATTAAACGTAAAGGTAAAGTAATGATCATTTGTGAAAATCCGAAACACAAACAAAGACAAGGTTAATAAAAGAGAGGTGTAAAATAATATGGCACGTATTGCAGGAGTCGATATTCCACGCGAAAAACGCGTTGTAATTTCATTAACTTATATTTACGGTATTGGTAAATCAACTGCTGAAAAAATCGTAGCAGAAGCTGGAGTTTCTCCACAAACTCGTACTAACGAATTAACTGACGATGAATTAGGTCGTCTTCGTGAAGTTGTAGACAGCTACAAAGTAGAAGGTGACTTACGTCGTGAGCAAAACTTAAACATCAAACGTTTAATGGAAATCTCATCTTACCGTGGTATCCGTCACCGTCGTGGCTTACCAGTTCGCGGTCAAAAAACTAAAAACAATGCTCGTACACGTAAAGGCCCAGTTAAAACTGTAGCTAACAAGAAAAAATAATAGGTAAAGGAGGAAAATATTAATGGCACGTAAACAAGTATCTCGTAAACGCAGAGTGAAAAAGAATGTTGAAAACGGTGTGGCTCACATTCGTTCAACTTTCAACAATACAATCGTAACAATCACTGATGAATTTGGTAACGCATTATCATGGTCATCAGCAGGTGCGCTTGGTTTCAAAGGTTCTAAAAAATCTACACCATTCGCAGCACAAATGGCTTCAGAAACTGCTTCAAAAGCAGCTATGGAACATGGCTTAAAATCTGTAGAAGTAACAGTAAAAGGACCTGGTCCAGGCCGTGAATCAGCTATCCGTGCATTGCAATCAGCAGGTTTAGAAGTAACAGCTATTAGAGACGTTACTCCAGTACCTCATAACGGTTGCCGTCCGCCAAAACGTCGTCGCGTATAATATTATTGTCAAGAAATAGTTATTTTCCGCAGATCACTAAGATAAACTGTATCTTATAAGTCGACGTAACCAAGGAGGATATGTAAATAATGATAGAAATTGAAAAACCTAGAATTGAGACAATTGAAATTAGTGAAGATGCTAAATTCGGTAAGTTTGTTGTTGAACCACTAGAACGTGGCTATGGCACTACGCTAGGAAACTCCTTACGTCGTATCCTACTATCTTCATTACCAGGTGCAGCCGTTAAGTACATCGAAATTGAGGGAGTTCTACACGAATTCTCAGCAATTGAAAATGTGGTTGAAGACGTATCTACAATCATTATGAATATTAAGAAACTAGCTCTTAAAATTTATTCAGAAGAAGATAAAACATTAGAAATCGATGTTAAAGATGAAGGCGAAGTAACTGCAGCTGACATTACTCATGATAGTGATGTTGAAATTTTAAACCCAGAGCTTAAAATTGCTACAGTTGCTAAAGGTGGACATTTAAAAATCCGTCTTGTTGCGAATAAGGGTAGAGGTTACGCATTAGCTGAACAAAATAATACTAGTGATTTACCAATTGGTGTTATACCAGTAGACTCTTTATACTCACCAGTAGAAAGAGTTAACTATACAGTAGAAAATACTCGTGTAGGTCAAAGCAGTGACTTTGATAAATTAACATTAGATGTATGGACTGATGGATCAATCACTCCACAAGAATCAGTTTCATTAGCAGCAAAAATTATGACTGAACACTTGAACATCTTTGTTGGACTCACTGATGAAGCGAAAAACGCTGAAATCATGATTGAGAAAGAAGAAGATCAAAAAGAAAAAGTACTTGAAATGTCTATCGAAGAATTAGACTTATCAGTACGTTCTTATAACTGTCTAAAACGTGCAGGCATCAACAGCGTTCAAGAATTGGCTGACAAATCTGAAGCAGATATGATGAAAGTACGTAATTTAGGTCGTAAATCTTTAGAAGAAGTAAAATACAAACTTGAAGACTTAGGTTTAGGTCTAAGAAAAGAAGATTGATAAAGGTAAAGGAGGTTAACTCATGGGTTACAGAAAATTAGGTCGTACATCTGATCAACGTAAAGCAATGTTACGTGACTTAGCTACTTCATTAATCGTTAATGAGCGTATTGAAACAACTGAAGCTCGCGCTAAAGAATTACGCGGTGTGGTTGATAAATTAATCACTTTAGGTAAAAAAGGAGATTTAGCTTCACGTCGTCAAGCAGCTAGAATCGTTCGTGATGTTGAAATCTTAAACGAAGATGAAACTACACAAACAGCTTTACAAAAATTATTCGGTGAAATTGCTCCTCGTTACACAGAACGCCAAGGCGGATACACTCGTGTACTTAAAGTAGGTCCTCGTCGCGGAGACGGTGCTGAAGCAGCAATTATCGAATTCGTTTAATTCCAACTTTAACTTGTAACAAAGCAACGATGATAAGTAGAAGCACACGATGGTGATGACATTGTGCGCTTATCATTGTACAAGTAAACACACTGAACTTATGAATATATAAAGCAAATGAGTGCAACGATAATGTTTGCCACATACAAATATTGTCTAGCTCAGAGTACCCCATTCACAGAACTTAATATTTTTTAAAGCGTGAACTCAATTATTGAATGGGGTGCGCGCTTTTTTATTTCGAAGCCCCTTTACTCTCTTTAGGTACAGGGGCTTTTGATACATAGTCTTGGATATACACATATCGTATATTCATGTACAATAAGTAGAGTGAAAATAAACAGAAGGGACAGAGTCATATTGAACACAGAGAACATTATTGAATTTAATGACGTGTCATTTCAATACCAAGGCGACGAATGGTTCACATTAAAAAATCTATCATTTAATATCCCTAAAGGTAAATGGACCTCTATTGTCGGTCATAATGGTTCAGGTAAATCTACCATCGCAAAACTGATGATGGGTATGATGCCGTTTCAAAAAGGGGAAATTTTTGTAAACGGTCAAGCAATGACAACTGATAATTTAGCAGAGATTCGTCAACACCTAGGCATTGTCTTTCAAAATCCTGAGAACCAATTTGTGGGCTCTACAGTTCAATATGATGTCGCATTCGGTTTAGAAAATTTCGAAGTCCCTTACGAAGAAATGCATCAAGCTGTCCCGCAAGTATTAAAAGAAGTTGAAATGTATGCACAACGCAATCATGAACCACAAGCCTTATCAGGCGGACAAAAACAACGTGTTGCGATTGCAGGTGTATTAGTTTTAAGTCCAGATGTGATTATCTTAGATGAAGCCACATCTATGTTAGATCCTGAAGGCAAACAATCGCTGATGCAGCTGGTCAGACATTTGAACACTGAAAAAAATGTAACGATTATTTCGATTACACATGATTTAACTGAAACATTAGATTCAGATTATATGATTGTGATGAATCGTGGAGAGGTGTATGAAAAAGGTACACCAGAAGCAATTTTTGAGAAAGGAGCATCATTAACAGAAATAGGTTTAGATTTACCATTTCCAATGCGCATTAATTCATTGCTTGGTAACCCGTCTGAGTTTCTGACATATGATGCACTGGTGGCACGTTTATGAGTATAAAATTTAACGACGTCACATATGTGTACCAAAAAGGCACACCTTTTGAATATGAAGCATTACATCAAATCAATACAGAGTTTGAACCAGGACATTATTACGCGATTATTGGTCAGACAGGTTCAGGCAAATCTACATTAATCCAACATTTTAATGGCTTGTTAAAGCCCTCTTACGGCACCGTAGCGCTTGATGATTTAGTTCTGAAGGCAAAGACTAAGGATAAAGCAATTCGGCCTATGAGACAGCATGTAGGGCTTGTCTTTCAATTTCCAGAATCACAACTCTTTGAAGATAGTGTAGAGCGTGAGATTCTGTTCGGTCCCAAAAATTTCAATATGAACTTAGACAAGGTAAAGGACTACGCATATCGTTTACTGATGAAATTAGGTTTTGACCGCGATGTGATGAACAAGTCACCCTTTCAAATGTCAGGAGGACAAATGCGTAAAATTGCGATTGTTTCAATTCTTGCGATGGATCCAGACATAATTGTGTTAGATGAACCGACAGCAGGCTTAGATCCACATAGTCGAAAGCAAGTGATGGATTTATTAAAACAGTTGCAGCAGGAAGGAAAAACTATCGTATTGGTAACTCATGACATGAATGACGTTGCACAATATGCAGACCGTATTAAAGTCTTACAACAAGGAACGCTTGTATATGAGGGGACACCAAGAGCATTATTCAGTGATTCCGAGCGTATTAATGATTATTCATTGGATTTACCAGACATTGTGCAACTACAAAGAGACTTTGAACACAAACATCAAACCAAACTATCTGATACAGCATTAACTGACGAAGAGTTTATTGAACTCTACAGGGAGTGGCAGCGAAATGAAAAATAAATTTATCATTGGTCGCTATTTACCTCTGGATTCGATAGTACATCGTATGGATCCTAGAGCTAAATTAGCATTTGTCTTTTTCTATATTGTCTTAGTCTTTTTCTGTCATAGCTTCCCGATGTATGGGTGGATGTTGTTAGTGTTATTGATATTTATGTATTGTGGTAAAATCAAGCTGTTTTATTTATTAAAAGGCTTAACCCCAATACTGTTCTTTTTAATTTTTACGTTTTTAATGCATTTGTTTTTAACTAAAGGCGGAACGACGTTGTTCAGCTGGAAATTCATTTCGATTGATTCAGGTGGTATCAAAGAAGGGATCTTTATATCTATGCGGTTGATGTTCATTATGATGGCTTCAACGATTATGACTTTAACAACGAATCCGATCGCATTAACAGATGCCTTTGATAAAATTTTATCGCCGCTTAAAGTTGTAAAAGTCCCTGTACAACAATTAAGCATGATGATGTCCATTGCGCTACGTTTCATCCCAACGTTAATGGAAGAGTTAGATAAAATTATTTTAGCGCAAAAATCACGAGGATCTGAAATCAGTTCAGGTTCAATGGGACAAAGAATCAAAGCATTTATTCCACTACTGATTCCACTATTTATTTCTGCCTTTCAACGTGCAGAAGATTTAGCAATTGCGATGGAAGTACGTGGATATGATGTAAAATCAAAACGTACAAGTTTCCGTAAATTAGAATGGCATTGGAAAGATACTTTGCTTATCGGTTCATTGATTCCAATTGCGGTTATATTATTTGTATTAAAATATTTAGGAGTGTAGACGTGTGCGTATTTTAGTTAATATAGCGTATCAAGGAAGCAACTTCTTAGGCTTTCAGATTCAACAGCACGGTAGAACCGTGCAACAACAATTTGAGAAGATTTTAAAGCGTATGCATAAGCGTCATGTACGTATCCATCCTTCAAGCAGAACAGATAGAGGGGTGCATGCGATGGAACAATATTTCCATTTTGATACAGAACTAGATATCGCACCTAAGCAATGGCAATATGCGATGAATAGCGCACTGCCTGACGACATTTATGTCAAAGAGGTATCAATCGTCGATGACGACTTTCATTGCCGCTATGACTGCGTAGGAAAGCGATATCGTTATATGGTGTATCAAGGTGCGCATCGCGATGTTTTTATGAGCGGTTTAAAAACTTATAATGATTATGACTTAGATTTAGATAAAATGAATCAAGCGGCACAACAATTTATCGGTACGCATGATTTTACAGGATTTTGTTCACAAAAGACCGAAGTAGAAAGTAAAGAGCGTACGCTTTATCAAAGTGAAATTATTAAAACAAAAAATGGCTTTGACTATGTTGTGACTGGCTCTGGTTTTCTATATAATATGGTACGTGTGTTAGTCGCGTTTTTAATCGAAGTCGGTAAAGGTAAGCGATCACCAGATGAAGTTCCAGGCTTATTAGAAGCGAAAGATCGTAATCAAGTACCGTTCACTGCACCCGCAGAAGGATTGTATTTAGAAAAGATATATTTATCACCAGAATCACTGATACAAGATTTTGGTTCAGATATAAAAATTCATCGCAAAAAATCATTGCAAAATGACTGATTCGTATTGACAAATACACTAATAAATTATACGATTATATGCGGTATTGTTTTATATCACCCCACGATAAGCCCCGGAAACTTATTGTGTTACTAGATATAGAAGCAAAGTCGAAACGAAATCAACAATCTGAAATTATCTGAGCTTTGAATCGTAACATTGATTTTTTAAAAAGCAACTCAACACGCAGTTATTATTAGGAGGACAATTATTATGCGTCAAACATTTATGGCTAATGAATCAAACATTGAGCGCAAATGGTATGTTATTGATGCGGCTGGCCAAACACTAGGTCGTTTATCATCAGAAGTAGCAACTATTTTACGCGGAAAACATAAAGTAACTTACACACCACACGTTGATAACGGTGACTATGTAATCATCATCAACGCTGGACAAATCGAAATGACTGGTAAAAAAGAATCTGACAAAGTTTACTACCGTCACTCAAACTACCCAGGTGGTATTAAATCAATCACAGCTGGTGAATTAAAAGAGAAAAACCCAGCACGTTTACTTGAAATTTCAATTAAAGGTATGTTACCAAGCAACCGTTTAGGTGAAAAACAAGGTAAAAAATTATTTGTATATGGTGGCGCTGAACATCCACACGCTGCACAACAACCAGAAAACTACGAGTTACGTGGTTAATTAGAAGGAGGAAATTACATTGGCACAAGTTGAATATAGAGGCACAGGCCGTCGTAAACACTCAGTAGCACGTGTACGTTTAGTACCAGGCGAAGGTAACATCACTGTAAACGGTGTTGACGTACGTGAATATTTACCATTCGAATCATTAATCTTAGACTTAAACCAACCATTCGAAGTTACAGAAACTCAAGGTAACTACGACGTTTTAGTTAACGTTAACGGTGGCGGTTTCACAGGTCAAGCACAAGCTATCCGTCACGGTATCGCTCGTGCATTATTAGAAGCAGATCCTGAATACAGAAGTTCTTTAAAACGCGCTGGATTACTTACTCGTGACCCACGTATGAAAGAACGTAAAAAACCAGGTCTTAAAAAAGCACGTCGTTCACCACAATTCTCAAAACGTTAATTGTTGGACAAACGATTACTATTATACAAACACTTCCCAAGTTTGGGGAGTGTTTTTTTATGCCCGTAAAAGTTATTTACATATCGACCTTTTAGAAATTTTTTCATTTCTAGTATCCTTTCATATCATTAATTCGTTGGTGTTTTCAATTCTAATTAATTAGTTGTGTGTGATATGATTGTTTTAAAAGAAGGAGGCGGTAACATTGCATGAAAAAGTAGATATTTTAGTAACGTTAAATGAAAACTATTTGAAACCATTAAAGGTTATGTTGTTATCATTACATGATACGAATCCCCATTTATCATTTAAAGTTTGGTTGGTTCATGAGAAGATACCACAAAGTAAACTAATGCAGTTAGAAGAATTATTGTCATCATTTAATATGGAATTAGAAGAAGTTAAAGTACCGCCCAATTATTTTGGCAATGCGAAAACAGTTGAACGTTATCCTCAAGAAATGTACTTTAGATTAGCGTGTGGTGAATTACTGCCTGAATCAGTGACAAAAGTACTTTATTTAGATCCAGATATTTTAGTGATTAATACAATAGACGATTTATGGAATCTGAATTTAGAAAGGAATATATTTGCGGCAGCAACACATGAAGGATTTACAAAATTTTCACAAGGCATGAATAATCTACGTTTAGGTACGAAACAAGGCCAAGTATATTTCAATTCAGGAGTTATGTTGATTGATGTAGAAAAAGCAAGACAAGAAATAAGCATGGATGATATTTTTAATTTTATAGAGAAAAATAATCAATACTTATTATTACCTGATCAAGACGTTATGAATAGTTTGTATGGTGATAAGATTAAAGAAATACCGGAAGAAATTTGGAATTATGACACAAGACAAGCAAATATGTATTATACAAAAAGTGTAGGTGAGTACGATACACATTGGGTTGCCTATCATACTGTGTTCTTACATTTTTGTGGTCGCCCAAAACCTTGGGATAACAAAAGCAACAGTAGATTTACCATGTTATATCTTCAGTATCAAAAAAGATTAGAACAACTTGAAAACTTAAATGATTAAATAAAACTCGATACTTGAAAGAAGGGGACATCATGAAAAAAATCATCAGAAGTATTGCGAAATGTAAAATGTGCGGAGATATTATTGAATCTACACATAGACATGAAATGGTCAATTGTAAATGTGGTTGTATCTTTTTGGATGGAGGAACAGATTACCAAAGAGTACTGTGGAATCCTCAAGAAGGTAAAGGTAGTAAAATGGAAGATTATATTGATTTGAGTTTAACAATTTATGAAGAAGAGGATGAGGAGGACGAGAATAAAAAAGAATGAAAATATACTTTGTCAGACATTCATTAAGAGATAATAGTGTGAAAGAAGATGTCATTGCACCTTTAACTAAAGAAGGGCTGAATAAAGCAGAAGCATTGGCATCTTTTTTTGACGATAAAAACATTGAACAAATATACGCCAGTCCTTATCGTCGTGTCATAGAAACTGTATTACCCACAGCAAAAAGATTGAAGCTGCTGATTAATAAAGACGAAGGTTTGCGTGAAAGAAAAATAGGACGCTGGGTAGAAGACTTTTATGAATTTGCGGAAAAGCAGTGGCGAGATTTTGACTATAAGTTAGAGAATGGTGAGTCATTAAATGAAGTTCAAGGTCGTATCGTTCAAGCCTATCACCGCATTATAGAAAATAATGAGGTACAAACATTATTAATATGCGGTCACGGTACCGCAATGTCACTGTTATTTAACCACTTAACAAATGGGGAATTTAATTATGAAGAGTTCCTACAAATGAAAATGCCTTCTATCTATTTGTATGAGACGAACACACAAGCGTTAACGCACATTCAGTGATTTAAAACATTAAATTCAGTGAATATGCTAATATCGTCACTGATATTAAACAGTTATACTAGAAGAGATGAAATATAAGAATTGCAGGTGTTTGTGATGTTTAATATTAGTTCAGTTTCAAATGAGGTTAAAGAAGAAGTTAAAGGACTCATTGATCAACATATACATCAAGAAGATATTACTGACATGTTAATAGAACTCTCTCAAAACGAATCAAGCAGTAAAATAACAGAAGCACTTAGACAGCTTTACTTTATTGAAAAATTTACGTCTATGTATGAAATAGAACGTTTTGTCTCAACATATGAAAAGGTGACAAAACAATCACTGACAGAAATCACACTTTCAAATGATAAAACGCATCCACTGAATATCTTCCAACAAGAAATTAATATATTTAAGTCATTGCTTCAAGAAACGAGCGCTTTGTTAAATCAAGTAAAGGTGAATGAAACAGAAGCGGTTGAATTATTTAAAGGGAAAGTTCAAACACTTTCAGGTTTAATTCCACATTTTAATCGTAAAGAAAAGATTATCTTTCCTGTCATAGAACGAAGAGGAGAGTATATCTTACCGAGAAAAATGTGGGCAGATGATGATGTGATTCGTTTTGCGTTGAATAAACTACAAAAACGTGTAGCTAAACTTGAAGAAGTAGATTGGCGACATATTCAAAATGCTTATACTGAATTAGAAAGCAGTTTAACGGACATGTTACGCCAAGAAGAGGTACTATTCATCCCACTAATGCAGGAAGACATCAGTGCAGTTGAGTGGCAACAAATTGCGCAAGAAAGCAGTGCTTTTGGCTATGCGATAGAAGTTCCTGAGATATGGCACGATTCTGAAATAGAATTAACTTCTATTGACGCAAAATATGATGCAAAACAAGGGCAACAGAATTTGCGCTTTGGTGGAGGTTTCTTAACGACAAAAGAAGCGGACCTTATTTTAAATAACTTGCCAGTAGAAATTACGTTTGTAGATAAAAATGGCACTTTTAAGTATTTCAATGATTTAGTTGAAGCGTCTGACATGATGTTTATCCGTACACCTATCTCTATTGGGAGAAATGTGGCTAATTGTCATCCACCAAAAAGTTTAAGCAAAGTGATGCAGATTATTCGTGATTTGAAAACAAAACAAAAAGAGTCTGAATCCATGTGGTTTAAAAAAGGTAACCAATTCATTCACGTCACATACAAAGCTTTATTTGATGAAAAAGATGAATATATTGGTATTTTAGAATATGTACAAGATATTCAACCATTCTTTGAGTTACCACAAAAGTTCAAACGAGATGCGACTAAACAATAAACGTTAATTAATAATAAAATGAACAACCCACGAGTCCAATATTGATTCGTGGGTTGTTCATTTGTCACGGTCGTTCTAAAGAAACGGTAAGAATTTTGACCAATAAGTAATCAAGTATAACGGGAAATTCATACAGATATGAATTAATATCAGTAAGTAGATATTTCGATATTTGGCCCAGAAAAAGCCAAGGAATATCCCCGCAAGCGCATGTGTGACCAATGCTTGTGCTGACAAATCCAAAAGATTTCCTTGTCCTTGTATGCCCGCATGCCATAAAGACCAAAGTACTGTGCTGATACATACAGAAGACACTATACCCAAATGTTCTAAACGTGTTTGTAGCCACACACGGTAAAATGCTTCTTCTAATACAGCATTCACTAATATTGAAATAATCGCAAATATCAGTACGAAAAGATAAGGTTCATCATAAGAGATATTGGATAAGTTGTTCAAAGGACTAAAATAGAGCACTAACCAAATTACATAGACAATAGACGCAAGAGACCAATCAATCACTGGATTAGCTTTAGAGAGTATGGACAGTTTTTCTCGCTTAATAATCCATAAAGGAATCAACAACAATAATACAAATTTATAAATATAAAAGAGCTCAAAGTAGGGTTTAGGTGTAAGAAACACAAATATGATATATAAAACACCTAATATGAGTAAAATACGTTCTGACTTCAAAAGTTTCTGAATAAGGGGTTGAAACTTAAAGTGTAAAGGTAAAACAAATAGCACAACAAGTGGAATTAAATAGATCAACCAAATATTCATAAAATGAGTTTTGTCCTTGGTATCTGCGCTCGTTTGAATCAAACCGTTTTGTGTAGTTTGTACATATAAGGCTGAAACCAAAATTAATAATAAAGTGACAATAGGAATCAATAAACGTAATTTATTTCTCTGCATGGCGTTCTCCTTAATATTAAATTGTAAAAGCATTTAAATAATAATACCCAATTTTATTTAATTTTGGTCCTTTAAACGTAAAAAATCCTCAAACCAATTTGATTTGAGGATTAAAGCAATATACGAATGTCGTTAGTAGAAAAAATTATTTTTTAAAGTTTGCTTGAAGATACTCATAAATCGCATCTGTATCAGTCAATTTAAAGAATTTTTCTAATTCAGCTTTATCTTGTTTTTCAAAGAACACGATAAGGTCTGATAATAAATGTACTTGAGTTGCTTTTGTACCGTTTAAAATCACAAATAAGAATTCTACTGGTAAATCTTTATGAGGTGAACTCATATTTTGGAATACGATAGGGTTAGTTAATTTAACAGGTACAATTTTAGTTGTGTTTACAAATTCAGGTTCAGTATGAGGTACTGCCACATTAGGATATGTTTCACTGATATTTGATAAGCTTAGGGCTGTTGGGTAATTTTTTTCACGATCTAAAACATGTTCTAAGAAATTGTCTTTTACATAACCTGCTTTTACTAATGCTTCTGATACTTCTGTTAGTACCGCTTCTTTACTATCCGCATTTGAGACAAATACGCTATCTTTTGAAAATAATTGAGTCATAAGTTGCTCCTTCTTCGTTAGTAAGTATTTTAATATTTATCTGGTCAATTAAAGTATAGGTAAATGAATAGATAGATGTCAATGTATTATGTGTTTTATACCACAATACATCTCACAATTTTAAAATATTTGTCATAAATAAACGTCGATGTAAGACACCGACGTTTATTTTGATTATTATTTTATTTACCTTGTTCTTCGTAAATTTTATTACGTTTTTTCATTTCAAATGCATACCAGATGAAAGCAAGTAAGTAGATTGCAAGTGCAACGATAGCGTAAACAATAAACATACCGCCACCATGTACTGCATGACCTACTAAATAACTTAAGAATTTTTCTAGTGGACCTTCCATAGTAGTATGTGAAATCAATGTATCACTGCTTAACCCTTTAGGGAAAGCTCCTGCTTTTTTAGCAGTTTCAGTTACGAATTCAGCTATTAATGTACCTGCCCATAAGAATAATGGTAATTCGATTGCGCCAATAATAATCATACGTAATAATTTACCTCGAGTAATAACAAGTAAAGCAGGGGTAACACCCATTGCGATAATACCACCAAGTGGTAAAAGTTTATTACCAGGTAAAATCATAGCTTCTAATAACATGATAGGAGCTAATACGTTAGCTGCTGCCCAGATTTCTGCACGACCAGCAATGAATGGCCAGTCTAAACCGATGTTTAATTGGCGTCCTTTTAATTTACTGTTAGCAAAGTTTGAAATACCTTGAGATAAAGGTTCTACAGATGCGATGAACCAAGATCCGATTAAAGAGAATAACTCTAATGCAACAGCAGCAGTAAATGCTAAGGCAAAGATTTGAGTAGGTGATTGTCCTGCAAGTAAACCAACAAATACACCTAAATATAAACCAATGGCAAATTTAGAACCCCAGAAACCAATTTTGTTGTTTAATTTTGCAGCATCAAAATCATATTTATCTAACCAAGGGAAAACTTTATCAAAGATTTTATCCATGATTAACAAGAATGGGTTCATCATATAGTTCATATGAGTAGATGTCATAGGGTTTGATGATGGTACATTTAATAAGTCATTAAATGTCGGTTTCATTAAATCAGAGTTAATGATTTTCATAACGCCGATAAAGATAACTAATAGTGTTGCGACAAATAAATTTGCTCCGCAGTAAATCGCAAATAATCCTACAATAGATAAGTGCCAGATGTTAAAAATATCAACATCTAAAGTGTTAGTACGGTTAATGAATAATAAAATGATATTCACGATAACCATTACTGCTAAGAAATATAATGTGTAAGGGGAGCCCCAAGTAATAGTTGCTAATGGTGCCCAACCTACGTCAGTAATACTAAGAGATAATCCAGTACGTTCAACGAAATCTGTCATGGCTTGTGAGAATGCTGTTGTTAAGATCCCGATGATTGCACCGATACCTGTTAAAGCGATACCTAATTTCAAACCGCCTTCAAGAGATTTAGAAAGTTTTTTAGTGAAAATGAAGGTGATAATTGCAAGAATCACAGTCATTAATGGAGCAGCTCCTAAATCAATTAAAGGTTTGAATATGGTGTTGGCTAAATCAATAAGCGAGTTCATTTTATCCTCTCCTTGGTGATTGTTCTAAGTGGTTAAAATTATGAATTCTTATTTTTGAATAGATTTAATCGCATCTTCCATTGCTTGATAAACAGGTTCTGCCATAGCTGGCACACGATAAAGAATAGCACCTGCGTCAACAACCGGAATTGTAATAGGGAAGCTGAAATCAGTGTTAGCAATTTGAGCAAAGATGTCATATCCACTTAATAAGTCTTCGTTAACATCTTTAATCATTACTGCATCACAGCTAACTTGATAACCTCTTTTTGTTAATTCTTCTTCTAGTGCTGCTTTAATTTGGTGGCTTGAGTTAACACCTGCGCCACATGCTGCTAAAATTTTAATCATGATGTCTTCACTCCTAATTATTTAAAGTTTTTATCTAAGTAGTTATAGATGTCTGTTGAGTTATTAAAGTTGAAGAATTTAAGCATATCTTCTTCTTTTTGAGAATTGATAAAATCCATGATTCTAGCAAGTAACTGTGTTTGTTTAGCTTTATCGCTATTTAAGATAATGAATAAAAAAGATACTTCCAGATCATTGTGTGGTGAAATCATGTTTTTGAAATGAACAGGATGGTTCAATTTTACAGGTACGATTTTTGTAGTATTTACGTATTCTGATTCAGTATGTGGAATTGCAATATTGGCATACTTACCATTTAACAATGATAAATCCATGCCAGTAGGGTAGTTATGTTCTCTTTCGATTACATGTTCAAAGAAACTATCTTTTACATCTCCTTGTTTAACAAGAGCTTCTGATACCTCTTTGAAAATTTCTTCTTTTGAGTCTGCATCACTTACGAAAACAGTGTCCTCAAAAAATAGTTTAGTCATTTAGATGCACCTTCTTTGTTGGTTTGTGTTTCTTTATGTTTCCTTTTGTTCACTTAAAGTATAAAACCGCTTACTTGAAGCGTCAATACTTTTTAAAAGATGTAGGAAAGTTGCCATTATTAGTACATTTAAATTTAAATTTGAACAAAAAAAGACCCACAACATAGTGTTGTGAGTCCTTGAAAATTCATTAACTTTCCTCAATTTCCTTTAGTGCCAATTTAATATGTTCTAGATGATGGTTACCATGCCAAGCCATTTTAGCTACAAGATCTGCAAGTCTACCTTCACCTTCTTCAGGATGGTAGAACGTACGGTCAAATGCTTCGATAGGCAGGTCACGTAATAAGATGGCCCAACGTTTATGCATGCCGTCAATCAGTTCTAGTGAGTATTCTAAGGGTGCTTGATTGTCTGGAGCTTCAGCCCAAGCATCTTGTAGGAATGATGTGACAAATGGATGGTCTTCAGTCAATGTTTGTTTCGTACGAATAAAACCGTGCATGTGGCTATCAGCAATATGGTGAATTAAAGTTTGAACATCGAAACTGCCTTCACGATAGGTCGCATGACGTTCTTCTGCAGATGCGTTCGTTGTGAGTGTTGTGAGTATATCTGGCAATTCTTCAATCGCATCAATCCACGTGTTTAAATCTTCTACACTATAACGATCTGGTTTTTGGAACTTACCGATTGGAAATTGATTTTTCAGCATGGTTAATCACCTTTCATCAAATATTGAATGAAGTGCTAGTATATCACACGTGAATTTAAATAGATAATTGACTTATTTTACTTTAATATTCTGTATGAAAGACTAAGCTACTTGTAAGACACTATACCCTAATTGTTCTATTGTTTCGCTGATTTGTTCAGAAGAGATGATTGTGTCCTCATATTTAACTTTGACTTTACTGCTGTTGAATAAGACTTTTGCTGATTCAACACCTTCTGTTTTATTTAAAGCACCTTCAATTTTCTTGATACAAGTAGGGCATGTCAGGGTTTCTAATTGTAGTTTGAGTTGTTTCATTTAAATCTTCTCCTTTAATTTTAAATTTGATTAAACGCATAGCGTTGAATATTACAACTAAGACACTTGCTTCATGGATAAACATTCCAATCGCTAGGTTCACACCGCCGAGGAGTACACCGATGAGCAGTGCGAATACTGTCAGCATCGCAATCCAGATATTTTGTTTAATATTACGGTGTGTGGCTTTAGCTAATAAGAATGCATGAGCATATTGTTTTAAACGATCCGCCATTAATACGATATCTGCGGTTTCCATTGAAATATCTGTACCGCCATCTCCCATAGCTAAGCCGATATCTGCAGTCGCAATCGCAGGGGCATCGTTAATACCATCACCAGCCATCGCAACATGATAACCTTGATTTTGTAGTTGTTTAACGTAAGCTGTTTTATCTTCCGGTAATAAGCCTGCTTCAACCTCATCTATATCTAACTGTTCTGCTATCACACGTGCAGTATGTGCATTATCACCCGTTAACATAATGGTACGTTTCACACCATGTTGTTTCATTAGGTCAATGGCTTGTTTCGCATCTTCACGTACTTCATCTTTAATCGATAAAACAGCTGCTAGTTTTCCGTTAATTGCCGCAAAGACTAAAGTATGACCGGTTTGTTCTTCGTATAAGGCATCTTGTTCAGCTTGTGAAATATCAATATGGTGATCCTGCATCAAAGCACGGTTACCGACGATTAATTGTTGATGATCAACTTGACCTGCAATGCCTTTTCCTTTAATCGGCGTTGTTGATTCTACAACATAATCCGTCAACACATGATGTTGTTCAGCGTAACTTGTTATCGCATGGGCTAAGTGATGTTCAGAGGTTTGTTCTAAAGTACCGATTAAACCTAATAAATCATGAGGTGGATTATTATAAGTTTGTACACGTAAGAGTTCTGGTTGTCCTTTAGTCAATGTACCTGTTTTATCAAAGACCATCACATCAATATGTGCTAAGGTCTCCATAATGTCACTGCCTTTGATCAAAGCACCATGTTTTGCGCCATTACCTATACCCTCAACACTTGAAACAGGAGCACCGATAATTAATGCACCTGGGCATGCGATAACGAGGAAAGTAATTGCGAGATGCAAGTTCCAAGTGATAAGCCCAACAATAGCGGCTAATACAATGACAGCGGGTGTATACCATTTAGCGAAGCGGTCTAAGAAACGTTCGGTGTTAGATTTAGTTTCTTGAGCTTCTTCAATCAAATCAATAATCTTCGCAAACGCAGTATCTTCTCCGATTTTATCTGCAATCATTTCAACAAAGCCAGATTCTAATATCGTACTGCTGTATAACGTATCTTGTTGACGCTTTGTCAGTGGAACCGATTCACCTGTAATAGAAGCTTCGTTAAATGTACCTTCACCTTCAATGATGTGACCATCAACAGGTACACGGCTGCCTGCTGTTAATATAATGCGATCACCTCTTGAAACTTCTTCGATTGATACTAAAGTACGTGATCCATCTGCTTGTTTAATTAAGGCTTCTTCAGGTGATAATTCCGTTAAAGATTGAATGGAGCGACGTGTCCGTTCTAATGTCTTTTTCTCTAAATAACTTCCAAATAAGAATAGAAACGTTACAACAGCTGCCTCGATAAATTCACCAATAAAGAGTGCACCGATGACTGCGATACTAATCAGCAGTTCAATGCTGAACATTTTAAATCGTAGTGCCTGTATCGCACGTAATCCGATAGGCAACATCGCAATAGCAGTCGCAAAGATAAGCAAAGCATCTCCAATTACAGCAATATCTTTTAGAAAGATACGTATCAAGATGCCAGCTACAATGGCAATGAATGCGACTAATGTCAATGTTTGTTCATAACGATAAATCCATTTTGTAAACATCAAAAACTCCTCCTCTCATATGAAGTGATGTCTGCTTTCACTTTTAATGATACGAGAGAAGGAGAGAAATAAAATTGACCTAGATCAATTTTTCAGTACTTTATAGGTATTGTGATTGATTTTGTCTAAAACACCTTCTTGTTCCAGTTGTTTGAAGGTACGATTCAATGTTTCTGGCTGCATGCTTAAATAAGTCGCTAAATTCTTTTTAGTCATTGAAAGCTTTAATAAACCGTCTGTTGTCTCTAGTTGGATGTATTCCAGTAAACGCTCTTTACTGCTCATCAATGCGATTTGTGTCGTCATCGTTTCAGATTGATTCAATCGTTCTGCCAAACCTTCAATCATTTTAATTCCGATTTCAGGATAATCTGTCATTAATTGATGAATAGAGGATTGGTTAATCGTACAAACATCACTGTCCTCTAACGCTTCTGCATACGTATTAGCACTATCTGATGCATTAAATAAAGTCAACTCACCAGTAAAATCACTATGTTCTAAAATACGGATTAATTGTTCATCCCCTTCATCCGTCAGTCTATAGATGCGTACTTTGCCGGAATGAATCACAAATAAAGTATGCACATCATCTCCAGCCATAAAGAGGTAATCACCTTTACGCACTTTTGTCGCATGAACTTTTGAAAAGACATGTTCTAATGCTTCTGTATCTAAATTTTGGAATAAGGGTACCTTACTGACACATAATTCATAACCTTTCATTATGGATGCTCCTTTAATCTTCTTATCTTTAGCTTAATTCATTTAATTAAAAGGGTAAATAACATTGCTTTTAACTAAAATGTAACGAATTAGTGAAATATTTAACAAATTAATTGAAACAATTGTATGTTTTTAATTGTCAAAGCGTTTTCAGTATGACATACTATAAACTAATTAGTATGACACATTGATAAAAATAGATGAGGTGATCTACAAATGACAAAATATATTTATGCATTTGAAGAAGGTAGTCAATCCATGAAGGATTTGCTTGGCGGTAAAGGTGCAAACTTAGCTGAAATGATGCGCTTAGGTTTACCAGTACCAGATGGCTTTACGATAACTACAGAAGCATGTATTGAATATTTGAAACAAGGCGCAACATTATCTGACGAGTTAAAAGAGGAATTACATACACAACTCAAAGCTTTCTCAGAACGTACTGGGAAATCTTTTTCATCTGACGACAACTTGTTGTTAGTTTCTGTCCGTAGTGGTGCGAAAATTTCAATGCCGGGTATGATGGACACGATTTTAAACTTAGGTTTAAATGATGAAAATGTTGAGAAGTTAGCTGAAAAAACAAATGATGCACGCTTTGCGTATGATTGTTATCGTCGCTTGCTTCAAATGTTTGGACAAGTTGTATACGGTATCAACATGACAGCATTTGATCGCTTCTTCGACAAATATAAAGAAGATAATGGTTATGAAACTGATGCTGAAATTCCAGCAGAAGGTTTAAAAGTCATCAGTGCACGTTTCAAAGAAATTTATGAAGAAGAAGTTTATAAACCATTCCCGCAAGATCCATTTACACAATTGACTGAAGCAGTTGAAGCAGTATTTAAATCTTGGGATAACGACCGTGCGCGTGTATACCGTGATTTAAATGATATCCCGCACGATATCGGTACAGGTGTCAACATCCAAGAAATGGTCTTCGGTAATAGTGGAGACCGCAGTGGTACAGGTGTTGCATTTACAAGAAACCCTGTGACAGGTGATAACCATGTCTTTGGTGAGTACTTATTAAATGCACAAGGTGAAGACGTTGTGGCAGGTATTCGTACACCAAAAGAAATTGAAACACTGGCACAACAAATGCCTGAGGTTTATCAAGAGTTCGTAGATGTGACTGAGAAATTAGAAGCACATTATAAAGATATGCAAGATATCGAATTCACAATTGAAAACGGTAAACTTTATATTTTACAAACAAGAAATGGGAAACGTACAGCCAAAGCAGCAATGAAAATTGCGGTTGATTTAGTAGATGAAGGGGTTATCACTAAAGAAGAGGCGCTAACAAAGGTAGATGTAAAATCAATTGATACATTATTGCATCCGACGTTCAAACCAGAAGCGATTGAAGCGGCAGAAGCAATTTCTGATGCAGGTCTTCCCGCAAGTCCGGGTGCATCAACAGGTAAAGTAGTCTTCTCAGCAGAAGATGCGAAAGTACAAGCGGATCAAGGTGAAAAAGTAATTTTAATGCGACCTGAAACATCACCTGAAGATATTGAAGGTATGGTCGCAAGTGAAGCGATTGTGACAACGCATGGCGGTATGACATCTCATGCGGCAGTTGTTGCTCGCGGTATGGGTAAATGTTGTGTAACAGGCTGTTCAAACTTAAATATCGATACTGAAAATAAAGTTGTAACATATCATGGTCAAACTTTAAATGAAGGTGACATCATTTCAGTTGATGGTTCAACAGGTAACATTTATTTAGGCGATATTGAAAAAACAGATGCTGATCACAGTGAAGACTTTGATCGCTTCATGCAATGGACACAAGAAACTGCACGTTTAAATGTACGCATGAACGCTGAAACACCACAAGACATCGCATCAGGTTACCAATTTGATGCAGCAGGTATCGGCTTAGTCAGAACTGAGCATATGTTCTTCGGTGCAGAACGTTTAGTTCAAATGCGTCGTTTCATCTTAGCTTCTTCACAAGAGGAACGAATAGAAGCATTAAATGAAATCCGTAAATATCAAATTGAAGACTTCGAACAGATTTTCAGATTATCTAATGGCCGTCCGACAATTGTACGTTTACTGGATCCGCCATTACATGAATTCTTACCGAAAACAAATGATGAAATTCAATTAGTTTCACAACAATTAAATGTTGATAAAGACGTGCTGCGTAAACGTATTGTTGATTTGCATGAAACTAACCCAATGCTTGGTCACCGTGGTTGCCGTTTAGCAGTAACTTATCCAGAACTTGCTGAAATGCAGACTGAAGCGATTATCGGCAGTGTGTTAAAATTAAAAAATGAGGGTATCGAAAGTCAACCTGAAATTATGATACCGCTTGTATCTACAGTAGAAGAATTCAAAACATTAAAAGACACAATCCAAGCGACAGCTGAAAGCATGTTAGCAAAAGACAATACGTCGATCGATTACTTAATCGGAACAATGATTGAAACACCAAGAGCTTGCTTGATTGCAGGGCAACTTGCGAAAGAATCAGAGTTCTTCAGTTTCGGTACGAATGACTTAACACAATTAACATTTGGATTCTCTCGTGATGATGCAGGTAAATTTATCAGTGAATATATCAACAGAGGCTTACTTGAAGTCGACCCATTCCAAACATTGGATGTTGACGGTGTAGGTCAGTTGATTAAAACAGCAGTAGAGCAAGCTAAAGCTGCAAATCCAAACATCAAAATTGGGGTTTGTGGTGAACTCGGCGGTGATCCGAAATCAATTCATTACTTCAATAACTTAGCGATTGATTATGTCTCATGCTCACCATTCAGAGTTCCTGGCGCAATGTTGGCTGCTGCTCAAAGCCAAGCAGAAAGTGAGAGAGCAATCGGTGCAAAACAATAACGAACATTTAGCATTATATATAGTGTCAGATTCTATCGGAGAAACTGCGCAGCGTATGATTCATGCGACATTAACGCAGTTTCCTGATATAGAAGATGACGTAGAAATTAAGAAATTCCCCTTCATTAAAAATGAAGAAGAATTTCTAACGATTTTAAAATTAGCAAAGCAGCGTGATGCGATTGTCATCACAACGCTCGTGAATCCAAAATTTAATCAAATCGGTCAAGCTTATGCTGAAGAGCAAGGTATCCTTTATGTAGATTATATGACAGATTTGCTTAATTTAATTGAAAACAAAACACATAAAAAAGCCTTACGTGAAAGCGGTGCCTTACGCAAAATGGATCAGCACTATTTTGAACGTATTGAGGCAATGGAATTCTCAGTCAAATATGATGACGGCAAAGTTTTTACCGGTATTGAAGAAGCAGATGCGGTGATTCTAGGTGTGTCCCGAACATCTAAAACACCTCTTAGTATGTATCTTGCGAACAAAGGTTATAAAATCGCCAATATTCCATTAGTACCTGAAGCACCGATTCCTGAAGAAGTCTTCAACAAGAAAATGTTAGTATTCGGCTTAACCGCAAGTCCCGATTATATTATGAATATCCGTACAGAACGCATCCGTGTACTGGGTATGAAAGGTTCAGCCAACTACAACAGTTTACATCGTATTAAAAAAGAATTAAGTTATGCGGAAGAAGTCTTTGATAAATTTAATGCCATTGTCATTAACACGGAATATAAATCTATCGAAGAATCTGCATTTTACATTGAAAAATACCTGAACAAATAACAACCATTCTATTCATCCATTAAACATAATAGAAAATTCCTTAATAACTTCTCACAAATATAAACGAAGGGGTCGGGACATAAATGTTCTGACTTCTAAT